>NZ_WBKL01000122.1:0-18634 GCF_015714705.1 Nostoc sp. NZL
GATAATACTCAAGCTTTATTTCTTCATTGCCGAGGTAAACAGGCGAAGAACTTCATTGCTTATCTTGAAAAACATCGCTCTCGTATTGTCAACTATGCCTATTACCAGGCTGAACAACTTTGTTCTATTGGTTCTGGAGCAGTTGAATCTGCTATTAAACAAATTGGTGCGAGAATTAAAATTTCTGGCGCACAGTGGAATGTTGATAGTGTTAATCACATCCTCTCTATTCGTTGTGCTTATCTCAATGGTTTGTTAACTATTTAAGTCTTTCTGCCAAAAGTGGATGCTCCCATACCGAACAATATCAACGTCATCTATTCATAGATTAATTAGAAAATTCATTTGATAATATAGAGTCAATTTGATTTATGACCAGCCACGCCTTAATTCTACTGTAACTATACAACATTTATCTTAAATCTAAATCAACAATTTTTTATTATGGAACCACAAGAAAATTCTTCAAGCTTTGACAAATACTGGCAAGTTTTAAAACGTCGTTTTGTCCCTGCATTAAATATCTTTCTCCCTGTTTTTTTAATTTCACTTATTGCGTCAAATTTTTTACAGAAGCCTTTTTATATAGCAGAAGGCAAGTTACGCTTTCATAGAATAAATCCTACTTCGACATTAACAGGATTAGGAACGGAAATTGGCAAATTAGAACCAGTATCTAAGGATAATGCAACTAATCCTCTTGATACAGAAGCAGAAGTATTACGTTCTCTTCCAGTTATACAAAAGACCATCAAGAAACTTAAGCTGAGTAATAGCAAAGGATTACCTTTAAAACCAAAAAATTTTCTGAAAAAATTGACAGTTAATGCTATTAGTAAAACAGATATTCTAAAAATATCTTATAAAGATTCAGATCCAGTAAAGGCTGCACAGGTTGTTAATACCTTAATGGATATCTATTTAGAGCAAAACTTGTTTTCGCTCAGAGCCGAAACTGCGGCTGCCCGTAATTTTATAGAACGACAACTGCCAAATACAGAACTAATTGTTCGACAAGCAGAAGCAGAGCTAGCAAGGTTTAAAGAAAAGTACCACGTTATTTCCCTACAAGAAGAAGCAACTAAAGCAGTGGAGGTGATTGCAGAATTAGAAAAACAACTTAATGAAGCTCAATCTAAACTTGCTGATGTCGATGTACAGTCTAAACAAATTCGTAAACAGTTGAGTATGAACTCACAACAGGCTGTGGTGATGAGTTCTCTCAGCCAAATTGCTGGGGTACAAGATATTCTCAAGGAAACTCAACAGCTAGAGTCAGAACTTGCAGCTAGGCGAACTGTTTTGCAGGATAACCATCCACAAATCATAGATTTAGAAGATAAATTAAAGTCTTTAAATGGGCTGTTGGAAAAACGGATGGAACAGGTTACAGGAACAAATAAACTACAAATAAATCAGAACTTTCAACTTGGAGAATTGCAACAACAACTCTCAGCAAGGCTGGTAGAATTTGAATCAACCCGTATGGGTTTAGCAAGCCAAGTTGCTACTTTATCCAAGTTACAAACTTCTTATAAGCAACGCTTCAACAATCTTCCCAGATTAGAGCAACAACAGCGCCAGTTAGAACGTAAAGTGCAAGCTGCTCAATCTACCTACTCACTTCTGCTACAAAAGCAGCCAGAAAGCCGCATAGCTGAAAATCAAAATGTAGGGAATGCCAGCATTATATCCAAAGCTGAAATTCCAGAAGAGCCAAGTTCTTCTCGGATATTTTTGTATTTAAGTACAGGTTTGTTGGCTAGTATGGCAGCTTTTACGGCCATATATATTTTGGAGGTAACAGATAAATCAGTTAAGACTGTTGATGAAGCAAAAGAGTTGTTGGGGTTGACTTTATTAGGGATTATTCCTCCCTTTAGTAAGTCGAACAAATCCATTGGTGGGAAAGAAGAACCGGAGTTGTATAGTGAAAGACTTGTGGTTTGTAATGCTCCGCGATCGCCTGTTAGTGAAGCATACCGAATGCTGCGGGCTAACCTGAGGTTTATGAGCGCTGATAAGGAATTAAAAGTTATCGTGATCACTAGTTCCGTACCTACAGAAGGTAAGTCAACAGTAGCAGCTAATTTAGCTGTAGTAATGGCTCAGATGGAGCATAAAGTCTTACTGGTAGATGGAGATTTGTACCGTCCAGTTCAACATAAAATTTGGGAACTAACGAATAATGAAGGTCTAAGCAATTTAATTGTTGAGCAGGCGACACCCAGGGAAGCTATTAAACAAGTAATGAATAATTTGGATGTCCTCACATCTGGAGTAGTCCCTCCTAGTCCAGCATCCTTACTCGACTCAAAACGCATGGCTGCATTGATGAAAACTCTTGCTGCTAAATACGATTTTGTCATCATTGATGCTCCTTCATTAAATGTTGCTGCTGATGCTGCGACTCTCGGACAAATGGCTGACGGTGTTTTGTTCGTAGTTCGTCCAGGAGTAGTTGATTCGGTTAATGCAGCTTTCGCTAAAGAACTTTTAGAAAAATCTGGTCAAAATGTCTTGGGACAGGTAGTGAATGGTGTAATTCCTAAAAATGAAACTCATAGCTACTACTACTTTAGAGAGGATGGCGATTTAAAGGTAAGCCAAGAATCTTCCAAAACACTAGTAAGGTAAAGTTTTTACCTGCTAACAAACTGGGTGTTTGATTCAGTTAAGTTTGCCCCAAATCTGGAACAATATTCAAGTGAAGCTATAGTTACAAAGTCAAAAGTGCTACCATATCGTGGTCAATCACTGCTAGATTGCCTTATAGCGGTTCTCGTTTACGTGAGGTACGGCAGTGCCGTGCCCCTACACCTGGCGATATAATGTTGTACCGCATCTGAGTGGGAACTGCTATATAGGAAAAGTTAGATTGAATATGAATGAGACTTTAGCCACTACATTAGGGGAACTACAAGCACAAATATATTGGTTACATGATGCTGAAAAGTTTTCAGAATTGGCATCAGCAGCAGCTACCATATATATAAAACTTGGTTATACTCAACAGCAGGCAGAAACGGCAGGTAACTTAATTAGTCAGGCTTATCAATTATCGGATGATGCTGCTTTTGCTCAGAAAGCAGGTGATTTTGACAAAGAAATACAGTTTTATCATCAAGTTCAAGATAAATTAACTGAAGTAGAAACTATATTAGTTTATCAAACCAGTATCGCCATACATCAAATGAAATGGTGGATGTATTTTCGTCACAGACAGAAAGTACAAGTGTTGATACATTTATTTTTACAACATTTTAAAGCGGTAGGGTTGATTCACTTACCTACTGCTATTAAACTTACATATTTTCTTATAGAGATAGGCAGAGTTCACAAATCGCGTGACACAGAAACCACCAAACATAATGCTATACGTTACTGGACAGAATTATTGAAAATCAAACCGCTACAATACCCTTATCTTGGTTAATATCAAAAATCAAGGTTTGCGACTTCTTGTACTGAGCGGAGTCGAAGTATGGGTGTTAGGAACTAGCACTTCTGCCCAAGGAGGGGACGTAAGACCAAAGTCTTCTGGACGTAAAAAATCCACAAAGACAGAGGCAGTCCCCAATGAGTTGGGAAGCCTACACAGTACCTAACGGTACGGTGTAGGTAGTTCACTCTCAATCATTAATACAGAAATACTATATGTATTGCTCAAGGCAAGCACCTACACTTAGGTCAACTAAGATACTTTCGGTTGCTGCCATAGGATGAGTTGTAATTCAGAGCAGTTGTAAGCTCCATCACTGATTTGGTGTTCGTGGTCAGCTAGCCAATCATAAATTTGTGCAGCTTTTGCCAATGCTACCCTTTCTGAACGATAAAGCCGAGGAGTAGGGCAGTAGGCTTGGCCATTGATGTGTATACCTACAATCTGCCAATAATCGCTCTCTGGTACAACTTCTAAAAACCCATTACTGTAAGACTCGATTATTCCTATGTTCATCTACAACCATCAAACTTTCTAAAGTTGGCCACAACAAAGCCGATACCAGCCATTCAACCGATAAAAAGCTGGAATCACCAGGGAATGCAGTAGCAACCCCTGCTAATGATTGTGGGTTCGTAGTCAATGAAAATCTGAATTATTGGTCACTTTTTGGCTAGTTGCCTTAATGCTAGTTTGGGCTTGATGGTTAGGGTCTTCGCCTCAAAACCAATATCAAAACAGTAAACTAGCAAAAACTAAAAATAATATGTGGGTAAGTGCCATAGTCGCGTATTTACATTATTTAAGCTTCATGTTGTGTTTTGGCGCTCTGGTGTTAGAAGCATTCAATTTAAAAAAAGAATTGAGTTTAAATGAGGCTTGGAAGATTGTTATAGCTGATGCAGTGTATGGCATATCAGCAACTGTTGTTCTTGTTACAGGCGTTTTACGTGTTATCTACTTTGGTAAAGGCACGGATTACTATTTGAGCAACCCAGTTTTCTACGTCAAAGTTGGGGTTTTTATCGTAGTAGGTTTGCTATCTCTCTATCCCACTTTTTCTTTCATTGGTTGGTTGAAAAGTCTGCAACAGAGGCAAGCACCCAAGCTGGAATTACTAAAACTAAATCGTCTAATCTGGCTAATTAGAATTGAACTGGTTGGCTTTACCCTAATTCCGTTATTGGCAGCAATCATGGCAAGGGGAGTAGGCACAAACTAGGTTAGGGAGTCAAAGTTGCACTCTAGATCGCCTCACCTAAAAAATTCAAGCGATCGCATTCAGCATCTCATAGAGAGGAAAAAATTGCACCCCTGGAGCGATCGCTCGGAGTACGGCTGGATGGATGATTCGGTGTATGGCGAACTGATAAGGCGCAGCACTCACCCAAAATGACCGAAAATAAATGAGTGCTATTTAAAACTTGAGGGGAAAATTTATCATGTCTCATCTGCTAAAAGCGTTCCAGCAGCGATTCTTGCGGAGTATTACTTTAGCAATACTCCTAACTTTGATTAGTAGTTTCATACTTCCTGGGGCTACTTGGGCTGCTTCTTCTAGCTTGGGAGTTGATAATGGTTATCTTACTGCTTGCCCGGCTTCAGACAACTGTGTTGTGAGTCAAAATGCTGATGCCAAACACGCCATTGACCCGATTACTTATCATCTAGACCAGAATACAGCTAGAGAAATCTTACTAAAAGTTCTCGGTGTTGTTCCCCGTACAGAAATTGTAGAACAGACTCCTAATTACATTCATGCTCTTTCTAAAAGCCGCATCTTCAAATTTGTTGATGATCTAGAGTTTTATTTCCCTCCCAATGAATCAGTAATTCATCTGCGATCGGCATCTCGCGTAGGAGAATCGGATCTCGGTGTCAACCGCAGACGAGTCGAGCAAATTCGTCTGGCTCTGCGCGATTTAAACATTTGATTTTAGTAGCCGTGAGGAGTGCCAAGATTAGTGATGGATGACAACCAACTTAAACTTGGCTCAACTTACGAGAGTAAAGTTCATCAGACACTTCTTTGAGTTCTGGTTCAACCACTGTCAAATGTTGCTCTAAAATGGTCAAATTGCGAATATTAGACTTATAGAAAGCATCAAATAAATCACCCACTAAAGGCACAGTACCCACGACTGTTTCCAAACCAACATTAAAAATCATTTTGGCTAAATCTTGACGGGGAATACCAAAACGGGTAGCTAAAAATATGATGTAAGCTGAAAACGCTGTACTGATTAAATCACCAGCACCTGGAACCAAACCGATAATTGGGTCTATTCCAATGTGAAAACCTGTTAGAGGGATGCGTATAGATGTATCCATCAATCGGCTGAGTTTGCGAATGCGATTTAGAGTAGCAAGGCGTTTAGCAGCGTCCATAATTTCCGATATTTGCACTACTTTTAAGTTGCACCATTTTTAGTTATTTGTCTTGTACCGTTAGAAAGAAAAAGTATGAATAAAAATCTTGAATACTGCCTAAAAAGCAGATAAATGGATGATACACTATACTTTTTTTGGTAACGCGTGGATAGAAAATATGTCGCCCTGGATTAGTCTTATAACTGCTTTGACACTGTTGCTCTATTTGGTCATCACAATTAATGTTGGTAGAGCCAGAGCTAAGTATAAAGTAGCACCTCCTAAAATGACAGGAGATGCCGGCTTTGAACGAGTGCTGCGTGTTCAGCAAAATACCCTAGAGCAGTTAGTTCTTTTCTTACCCGCTTTATGGTTGTTCTCTTTTTACGTCAACCCATTGTGGGGGGCGCTTGTTGGTGCTATCTGGCTTGTTGGTCGAATTGCCTACGCTTGGGGATATTATCAGGCTGCCGAAAAGCGAATGCTTGGCTTTGGCATTAGTTCTTTCAGCAGTATGGTGCTACTATTGGGTTCGCTGGTTGGCATCATCCTGTCTTTGGTGCGACCATAAGTCATTTGCATTGAGGGAGCGATCGCAATTCAGTTGATAAATTATATTTTGGAGGTTGTGTCCAAAGGCTTTGAGCGATCGCGCGATTAAAAAGTTGATTCAGGATATCTCCGAGGTGGAGAAGATAAAGCTTTCCTGTCACTGGTTACGCTACTCTCACGCAACGAGGGCGGTGGAATTTACGAGCAATAGCTATTTCTACTTCTACTTGAGTTCGGCATTAGCTGACACATGCAGCCCAACTCTGAAAAACCTTGCTCCCTGATTAGGATATGTACGCCAAAAATTTCCCACAGAAAATACAGAATATGCCCTTTAGTAGAACCAGAGCCACGAGCTAAGGGTAGTATCTTGGAGTCAAAGCTATCTTATTAGTTTTTGATTGATTACAACTTCTGCTAGAGAATCGATTCAGTAATCAAAAACGCCAAACTCCCCGCTCCGCTATCTAATGGCAGGCTTACGCCAAGGTCGAGGGGTTGGGGGAAAAGTTCTTCCAGGATTACTGAATTGGTGTTCTAGATTACTCCTGGATGAAATTTTTAGTATTTCTCAATACTGAATCTGGAGAGCAAGCAACACTCTTCAGGACAAGCTGACTCAACTTGTAGAAGCAGAAGAAAAAGCCCTTGCCGCCATTGATGCACGCAGCAAAACAATCACAGATACATCTATATATTCCCAGTGCCATTGGCAACATAATCCAGAACTGGGCAACACTGAGCATTGTAATAACTGTGGTCATCTTGTGTACTCGGTGGGCGAAGAGTCTTATTGCTCAGAATGCGCCCAACGATTGCGACAAACCGAGGCAGATAGACAACTTTACACGCATCAGCACCCTGTTGAGACAAGAACTTATTGCTACATCCAGTTAATTGATCATTTTACAACTGGAGAATTTATGAATTATATCAACAAAATTATCCTCGAACAGCTGCGTTCCGGGGGAAAAACTGCCGGAGAACTTAAAGATACCCTTGAGTGTAGTTATAGTGTTCTCGACAAGGCTTTGCGTGAGCTGATTGAAGCTTATGAAATCGAGCCAGGATGGAGTAATGATGATTTTCCTGTGAGAATTTATAAACTTAAGCGCAAACAAGGATCTATTCCTTTTTGGATAAATCAATAAGCTCTAAAATGTCTGCTCCATCTATTTTATAGGTTTAGCCTATGGCTATCAGAACCAAAAAAGATAAGAGTTATGATAGATGAATTACATGAAATCCTCATTGACATTATTCAACGCTGGCTAGAACAAGATAGCGACCCACCCAGCTGCCGAATTTTGTCCCGCTCTGTTTCTTTAACAGAGTTAATTGAGCTTAAGACCATCAAAGAACAAGAAAAAAGCACTTACCAAAATGCTTGTTTCCAAGCAGGGCAGCGATGGCAACAATCTCTACACCTTCGCGCTTGTGATGGTGATTTAGTCCGTGTTCCCTTCCTGGCAAAAATTAAAATTAAGTACGGTTTAGAACGCCTCCACCAGCAAATTGATAGCGATTTTTTAGCAACTTCTACTAACTGGTGTAACGAATATGGATGGACGGATTTATTTATATTTGAAGGTTGTTTCTGGGCTTTCCCTCATAACGCTGTGCTACCATTACCAATTTCTGAGGCATTATAGTCTAGGATGTCACGGCTAGGCGGCAATCTAATACTTGTCGGTTAAAGGGGAAAGGGTTTAAATTCACCCCTTACCCTTTTCTCCGATCACACCAGAGTGAAGAGTACTTATCCGAGAAGGATTGGGAGGCAAATAGTCACTCTGTATTGCCAAGCTCGACGCTATGCAATAAGTATTAGTTTTTTACTAAAACTTATTCGCTGCCTCCGATAGCTTTATTGACATCAGTTAAGTTTTGATACTGTTTTGGAGGTAATTGCTTCAAAGCTCGCAAAACAACCTCATCAACACCTTTTTCTTCCGCATACTTCAGCAATTCATTTCTGCTGATTGGGTAATTAACTTGATTCAAATTGTTTTGTAATTTTGATAAATTGACTGTAGCGCTCATGGTTCTCCTCCAAGTCTAATATTGTATATTTAGTCAAGAAAATGGTTATTGAGTTTAATACTCGTCTTGCCAACAATTGAAAACAGTTAGTTACAAAGCAAGAAAGACTATCCTCAGCCAATGTGCTTTTGAATCAATTTGATTTAGGGTCTTATTCCTTGGCAAGCTTTCTCGCCTCACTGGCACATAAAATTCCCACGTCTACCATCTCTAGCTTGAGGCATACCTGTTCGTCAATTCATTCTCCTTAAGTATGATTTGGCGTTGTTGCACTTCGGTTATGGTGCAAAGCACCCGCAAGGGAGAGCGATCGCAATCCAATACTGCTTGCTTTGTGCATTTTCAACTCGAAATTGGGTTCAGGGAAAAGGTTAAAAGTTTTTTCTTTCCCCTTTTCGTTTTCCCCGTTAAGCGAAAAGTAATGGAGCAGAACCGTTCCCCGCCTTTTGAGTCCTGTATAGTTACAGTTGTCCGATAACATACAAAGTAAAGCCTATACCTCGATATATGAAAACTTTTATCTGTTGTGTTGCTCTGCTCTTATTTGGCCCTAGCTTTCTAGCTAACAGTCTCAGTAACGCTAATGAATCATCTATTACTAGAAATAGTCTTGTTGTTGCAGACACTGCTAGTAATGAAGAATTCATCGCTAGGGGTACAGAACCTTTTTGGAGCGTTACTGTGAGCAAGAGGGGAATTGTCTACTCTTCACCAGATGTACAAAAGCAAACCTTCTCCTATGTTGCACCCTTGAAAGCAGAGGCGCGTCCCGCAGACCTGGTGCGGGTCTATCGACTTAAGGGCAAAGGTAACAATATCTTAATCATCAAAAAAGTTGATGCCTGTAGCGACGGTATGTCAGATCAAGAGTATCCCTACTCGGCAATTTTTATCTTGAAGAATAAAATTTTAGAAGGTTGCGCTGAGAAAAAATGATGCCCTGATAAGCTGTTAAGCATTTAATTTGCACATTGAGATCGCAGGGGGGCAGGGGGCAGGGAGCAAGGGAGAGGGTTTGCAGCTTTTATTACCATGAAAATGGTGCAATTTAAATGACGATTAGCTTACAAGAACTGACCGTTACTCAGGAGTGAGTAAAAAATGCATTAACAGGAATTACGTAAGCTGAAGATAAGTGATTTCACGATAGAGGTGTGTAGAAATCTAAAGAAATTGTTAAGGGGATACCCAGGTAATATGGGTAAAAATTGGGTAGTTACGCGCTATTTTTTAGCAAGCGATTGAGCGATGATTATGTGTATAGAAAGCGCTGGCAAAGATTTTTAGCTGGCATTTAATAAACCGCATATAAAACAAAGCCCTGAATTTTTTTCAGGGCTTTTTAAATTAAAAACTCAGTTTTCAGCCAAAATATACAAAGCTTGCCTCGATTTGTCCACACCCAACATATAACAACAAAATTGCCGACTTCTCTAAAAAGTTGGTAATCTGAGCCTTTCAATTATTTGGAATATAGGTATTTCCTAGGGGCCCACGGATGTACGCCCCTATTATGTTTTTGTATCAATTGCGTCATCGTTATCCCTTTAAGTATGAAACAATACCATACTTCTCTCTTTACGTCTTATATCTAAAGGTAGAAGATAAAGGTTAAAATTTGGGAAACCTAAGAGAGGTTCATTCCTAAAAGATGTCCTGCCTATTTATCGCAGAATGCAACTGAGGTCAGATGACGCAATCTTTAAATCGAGTCAAAGAGTGGGAACAACGTCGTGACGAAGCAAGCCGCTACTACCAGCGGGGGAAATTCCAAGAGTCTCTCGATCTGGCAACCAAGAATTTACACTTGGCTAGATCAATTCCAGACCGAGCCAGAGAAGGTTATACATTAAACGACCTTGGTTTAGCTCACCTCAGTTGCTGGCAACCTCAAAGAGCATTAGAGCGCTTTCATCAGGCGCTTTCGGTTGCTGTTGAAATTGGCAATGCGCCAGCACAAGCAACTGCACTTAGCAATCTGGGTTCTACCTACAGCCGTCTTGGACGCTTTTCGCAGGCGTTGGAATATTTTGACCAAGCACTACCAATCTTTAGGCGATCGCAAGATACTCAAAGTGAAATTTCTACTCTTAATGATGTAGCCCTAATTTATACCCGATTGGGAGAACCAAAACGGGCACTGTTGCTACAACACCAAATTTTGAGGATGCGGCGATTGTTAGGTGACTTTTCTGGTGAGGCAACAACCCTAAATGGCATTGGGTTTGCTTACAACGTCTTAGGCAAGTTTGAGGAAGCTCTAGAATTTTTTCAAGCAGCCCTTCCAATTCAACGAGCTGTCAAGAACTTGGTTGCTGAAGCAACCACTTTGAACAATATTGCCTCAATCTATAGCGATTTAGGAAAACCGAAACAAGCGTTATTGCTTTACTATCAAGTTCTTTTGACACGTCGAGCAATCAGCGATCGCTCCGGTGAGGCAACAACTCTTCATAACATTGGTTTTACCTATAGCACTCTGGCAGAGCATCGGCAAGCAATGAAGTTCTATAAGCAAGCCATTGCGATTTATCAACAACTAGGCGATGGCCTTGGAGAAATTTCAACTTTGCTGAATATGGGAAGCCTTTACGCCACAACGAAACGCAAAAAAATGGCGCGATCGTGCTACCAAAACGCCCAAGAGTTAGCAGAGCAAATCGAACATCAGCCACTCCTGGAAAAAGTACAGCAGTTTATAGATTCTCTGTAGTTTGATACAGCAGACTCAGATTCCCCACTTCTTTAAGAAGAAGTGGGTAATTTTGTTGTGCAAGTTGAAGCTCAAAAAGTTAGCAACTTCGTTACCGCCAACAACAGGTTACGATCAATTAAGAAGTAATAATTTTTTACGGCACCGCCAGGAGTCTTTTAAATGTTCATTGATGAATTGTCACCTATATTCAGAGAATTTATCCAGCATCCAGTCTCATTTGTGGGTGGGTTCTTCTCTGGTGTGCTTCGGCTCAATCTTGCAGACGATCCTGTAAAAAGCTGGCTGGATCAACAGATCCGCCCCAATAGTTACACCAGCACCACAACAGACGGACACAATGGCAAAGCAAGTGGGCCTCAACAGATTTCGATTGACTAAATTTTTGAGTAATCGCAAATCAGGCTAATCATTGTGGTCACATACTCCCACATTGTTGCAAGCATACAGTGTGGGAGTAGTTTATTTTCACCAAGCTGTAGCTGTACTAGTCGGTTGCTCCCCTATTAAGAGATACTAAAGCTAGGTAGATAGGCAAAGAAATATGGAATCCCTAACCTCTCGTATGCAGGCGGTACAGTCGCCAATTATTCCTGTGGTTGGGGAACTGATTAAAAACTCTCCTGGAACAATCTCTTTAGGACAGGGTGTTGTTTATTACAATCCGCCACCGGAAGCGATAGAATTTTTGCCCAAATTCTTAGCCGAGCCTGCTAATAATTTATACAAATCAGTTGAAGGAATTCCCCCGTTGCTGACAGCACTTGCAGAGAAATTGCAAGCTTTTAACGGCATTGAAATCAATGGGGAAAACTGCATCGTCGTGACAGCGGGGAGCAATATGGGATTTATGAATGCCATTCTTGCGATCACTAACCCAGGCGATGAAATTATTCTAAATACGCCCTACTATTTCAACCACGAAATGGCGATCGCAATGGCTGGTTGTCGTGCAGTGTTAGTGGCGACGGATGAAAATTACCAATTGCGCCCAGAAGCGATCGCTCAAGCAATTACTCCCAAAACACGGGCTGTAGTCACAATTTCACCCAATAACCCGACTGGAGTTGTCTATTCAAAAGCAGCATTGCACCAAGTAAATCAAATTTGTGGCGATCATGGCATTTACCACATCAGCGATGAAGCCTATGAATACTTTACCTATAACGGCGTAAAACACGTTTCTCCTGCTGCATTTGAGAGTAGTAGCGAGTACACCATTTCTCTCTTTAGCCTTTCCAAAGCATACGGTTTTGCCAGTTGGCGCATTGGCTACATGGTGATTCCCAAACACTTATTTGTCGCCATCAAAAAAGTCCAGGATACAATTTTGATTTGTCCGCCAGTAATTTCCCAATATGCAGCTTTAGGGGCATTGCAAGCAAAAGCGGAGTATTTGAAGAGTAATATAGGTGCAATTGCTCAAGTGCGGCAAGTAGTACTCGACTCCCTTAAGCGTCTACAAGATTTATGTAGCATTACACCCGCCAATGGCGCTTTCTATTTTTTCCTCAAAGTTAATACCCAGATGGATGCTTTTGAATTAGTTAAAAGACTAATCCAGGAACATCAAGTAGCAGTCATTCCAGGTATAACCTTTGGCATGGATGACGGATGCTACCTACGCATTGCCTATGGGGCGCTGCAAAAAGAGACGGTAAAAGAAGGTATAGAAAGATTAGTGCAAGGTTTGGAAACTATAGTTAGGAGTTAAGAGTTTATATTTAATTTATGAGGGCGTTAGACTGTGTTGGCGTACCTCGTCCGCAATCCCAAATATCAAATTTCAGAGATGCCAATTATTAATAAGTTAATTGAAATTGAAACTGAACCAAAAATTAATATTCATAATATCACGCCACAAATCAAAGATTTTATTGCTTCAACATCAATTAAAAATGGACAAGTTTTAGTATTTTCTCGACACACAACAACAGCTTTAGCTATCAACGAAAATGAAGTCAGATTGTTAGAAGATATAAAAGTGTTCTTGGAAAAATTAGCACCTGAATCAGACAGCTATTTGCATAATGACTTGCATTTAAGAGATGTCCCGGAAGATGAACCAATTAATGCTCACTCTCACTTAATGGCAATGATGCTGACCACGAGTGAGATAATTCCCATTGTGGATGGTAAATTAGCTTTGGGAACCTGGCAATCTGTGTTGTTTTTTGAGTTGGATGGGCCGCGCAAAAGAACGGTATTTGTCCAAATTTCTGGCGAATAATGCAACTTCACACCTGCAATCCTCCCAGAACAACCCAAATCTGAGAGAATTACGAACACGACCAACAAGCGAATCCGTTGAATTTACTTACAGCAATTAAAGAAAGAATGTTTCTCAGCATAACCTTCCTTTCCACAAATCAGGACTTTCGTTGTGTCAAAGGCAGACGCAATTAGTTATGAAAAATAACGATAACTTTGTATTACGTAATACTTGGTACTATGCTCTGCCTAGTAATCAGATCAAGCCAGGTATGATGATCAGCCGCATTTTCTTGGGAGAACCAGTGCTGCTAGTTCGCAGCCAGGATGGCAAAGTTTCTGCGATGACGGACATTTGTCCCCATCGTGGTGTGCCCTTGAGTTGTGGTAGATTCGATGGGCAGGAGGTGGAATGCTGCTATCACGGTTGGCGTTTTGATCCGGCTGGGCACTGTACTGCGATACCTTCTCTTGTAGAGGAGCAGCAAATGGATTTGAGGCGCTTTGACGTACATTCCTATGAAGTCCGGGAAGCCCAAGGAAATATCTGGATATATATGGCTGATCCCGATAATTCTAAACCTGCTTCTGAGATGGAGATTCCGGTAATTCCAGGGTTTGATGAGCGTTCACCCCAGTTTATAGAGGTGATGAGATTCCCCTGTTTTGTGGATCATGCAGTGGTAGGTCTGATGGATCCTGCTCATTCACCCTACGTTCATCGCGCTTGGTGGTGGCGAAGTCAGCAACTGCATGAAGAAGTGAAGCAATTCGATGCTTCGCCCTACGGCTTCACGATGCGACGACACCGATTGCCAGCGAATGGGGGCCGATTATACTTGCTGATTGGCGGTGGTGTGCCGGAAACTGAGATTTCTTTTCGTTTACCTGGAGTCAGAATAGAAGAAACCACAATTGGCAACCATCGAGTCGTTAATTTAACGGCAGTTACACCCATTTCAGACACAGAAACTGAGGTAAATTTTGTTCTTTACTCGACACTTCCTTGGGTAGGATTTTTCAAGCCACTGCTACATGTGCTGGCGCGGACTTTCCTTGGTCAAGACCGAACGGTTGTGGAAAAACAGCAGATTGGCCTTAAATATAATCCTGTGCTACGGCTGATTAAAGACTCAGATATGCAGGCGCAGTGGTACTACCAGTTAAAGCGGGAGTATGCTCGGTCTATCGCTGAACGACGAGATTTTGTGAACCCTGTCAAGGATCAGATACTCCGCTGGCGTGCTTAAATTACTCCAAGCCAAATTCTGCAAATTCTCTTTGCCCAAACAGCATATTTCGGTCTACCGCTGACAAAATTTTATTATTGGTGCGTTCGTTATTTAAACAGCGACCAACTAACTGCGCGACATCTGCACGATTGATGCTACCACTAATGTGCGGATCTTCGGTCAAAACGCCGTTACCTGTTGCTGGCTCTGACTTGAGTCCACCTGGGCGGATAATTGTATAGGTGAGTCCACTGGCAATTAAGTGTTGTTCAGCTTTGTCTTTCTCAACTAAAACTGTTTCCAGTGCTGCTAAAACTTGGGGTGACAGAGCAACAACACTATTGCCAGCACCAATGGAAGATATAAGAATAAATTTTTGCACCCCAGCTTTAACTGCTGCATCAATCAGATTTCTATTACCAGGGTAATCTGCCCTTTCTCCCTCTGATGGTAAACCGCCAATTGTACTGATAACGGTGTGAATAGGTTCATCTGTCAGCATTGCGCGTTCTACATCGCCAACATTCAAGGCATCTCCTAGAACTACCTCAATACCGATTTTCTCTAGTTCATTAGTAACTGATGCTGTTCTTAGGAGTGCTCTTACCTTTAGCTGTTGCGCTGTGAGATATTGAGCAATTTCTCGACCAACACCGCGACTTGCCCCAGCCAGAAAAATATAAGATGTACTTGTCATAATAAATTTAACTATTTACGCTCAAAGGATTTTATCAGAGGATTGGCAGTATTTAATAATTGCTCAAGTGACTGAGATGCTTCTGTAAATGTCAATAAACAGCAAACAAAATCTAGTGATTCGACATAATGAGGTAATTATAATTACAAGGGTTTTAGTAAGTAATTAGATTTAACCCAATTGTAGGAAGTATTTTAATAAGCAATTGTGTCAATCTAGCAAATAACTTTTCTTTGGATTTACTTATGGCTAAAAAATCTCAAACAAATCTAGAACCATACCAAGATGTTAGATTATCTGCCACCACAAGAATTTGGGTAATTACAGTCGCCATTCTCGGAGTTTGCGTCCCACTGTCAGCAGTGACTAAAAGCGGTGCTATTCTTCCTTTAGTTGCAATTGGTGGCGCAGCTGTTGGTACAGTTGCTGTTTGGCGTTCTGATGAGCAAAAATCAAAAACTAACTATTTGCAACAGCAGCACATAGAACTGTTAGAGCGGAGATTAGCGAATCTAGAAACAATTGTTAGCAGTGATGACTTGAACTTGCAAATGAAAATTAAACAGATTGAGGCAAGGGATACTTTTGGCGACTCATCTGATGTAAGTACCACGCCCAGACAGCCAAAACGCAAAGGTTAAAATTAGCTAATCTTCACCATTTATGCCGATTTCAGATGATAAACCCTAGAATCATCGTTACTAGGTTATTTTTGTGTAGGTATTTGTTGACTTATCGTTACGGCAACCTTTGAAATCCCTCCTACATTAAACTTTCCTTTGGGGCTATAAATGTTTCTAGGGAAACAGTATCTCGTTCTCCATCTCCGTTAGAATTGACTGACATCATTTAATTCTATATACTTCAACTGCATCAGTTAATGAAATGTCTAAGTGCTATCCATCTCTATCTTTCCCGGAAAAATCTGCCAATGGCTGTGTTTTATTAGACTACTAACATTACTGAATTTTTAATTAACTAAGGTTATAAACTTGAGTAATTGCATTGGTATAGTTTACCGTAGGTATGCAAGAGTTTGCCGCAGGAATGCAGATGGATTGGATTAGCTTACTTAAAGCTCAACAAGCTGATTTCCTTCAACGTGTGAAAAAGCCTAAAACTTATGACTTATCTTTGCTGGAAAGTCAAGTAAAAGGCTGTCACACTGAAATCATGGCTTTTTGGGGCGAGCCATTGGCAAGACTCCAAGAAGTTTCTCGCCAACAAGCAGAAGTTCTCGCCAAAAACCCGCCGCCGACACCGCCTGAATATCCTGAGCCTCCCGACTGGACGATACCTTTCCCCAAATACTTCCAGCGACAAGCGGAAGATTATCTTTTGCGGGAGCATATTGTTGACCGAGTGATAACTGAACGCTTGGGGAAGTTGGTAAAAAAGGTATCTTGTGATACCTTGCAAAACATGGTTTTAGATGATGAGGGAAATTTGTGTGGCGAAAGCAAATTTTCTTATCTACTAAAAGATAATCCTCAGCTAAGTGTTCAAGTTTATGTTGCTGACGGAGAAAGTTTTAATGGTATTAAGAAAGACAAAATTAGGTGGTCGGTTACTCAAGAAGATTTAAGAAAGCACCAAGCATTAATTTTTCTGTGTTTGTTTTATCCATCTACAGGTAAGCTAGGATACGACGAAAAACAGAGCATAATTACAGGCTTTTTACCTGCAAATCAAATTGAACTTACTGAACCAAAAATATACATTAATCCGAGTAACTTGTTATATGCAGGGGGGTTGAGTTGGTATTTAGAATCACTTGTTGGCAAAAAAGACACATCGCCATTAATTAATGAGAGAGCGATCGCAGATACAATACAGACTCTACCATCAGAGCATTGCCTTAAGGGTATAGTTGGTGATTGGGAATGCTGGCAGACTTTGCAAGGGCACAACAGAGGCATTAATTGCCTAGCTTTCAGTTCCGGGTGTAAGAATGGCAAAGCCTTACCCATATTGGCAAGTGGTAGTCGTGGAGAGACAAAACTCTGGGATTTAAGCAAGGGTGAATTAATAGAGACATTATCAGAGTATCCTTGGGTGATATCTGGGCTGGTGGATGAAGTGAATTCCCTAGCTTTTAGTTCAGATGGACAGACTTTAGTGAGTTGCGGTGCAGATTCCACTATTAAGCTTTGGCACGTAGGCGCTTTAGACTTGATAGATATTTTGCACAAACATAATGGAGTAGTGCGGTGTGCTGCGTTTACCCCAGATGGCAGAATGTTAGCTACAGGCGGAGATGACAGAAAAATTCTGTTTTGGGATTTGATGCATCGTCAAGTTGCGATCGCACTCTCTTTAGATGATACAGCTGCTCATTCGCTGGTTTTAAGTCGAGACGGGGAAACTTTAGTTACAGGTAGCTATCGCAAAATTAAAGTCTGGCGCACCTTACCTCAGACGGGTATCAAAAGTTTAAAGGACGCAGAACCACTACATACCCTCATGGGTCATTCTCACATCGTTCGTTCCTTGGCGATTAGTGCAGATGGTAAAATGCTGGTAAGTGGTAGCTGGGATCAAACAATTAAAGTTTGGCAATTGGAGACTGGGGAATTACTTCATACTCTTAAAGGACATAGAGATAGAGTATATGCGATCGCTTTAAGTCCCGATGGTCAAATTATCGCCAGCGGTAGTGCTGATAAAACCATTAAGTTGTGGCATTTACAAACCGGGGAATTGCTGGGTACGTTTACAGGTCATGGGAATATAGTCACAGCATTAGCCTTCACAGCTTCCGGTGAGATGTTGGTTAGCGGGAGTTTGGATAAAACAATTAAAATTTGGCAACGGAGTTAATAATTCGTAATTCGTAATTCGTAATTCGTAATTCGTAATTATTCAGTCTTTGATATTCGTGTGAGACGCATCAAATCATGAGCTAAATCAGCCTAAAACCCAATTGTACCTACTCATAACTGCCCATACAAACCGATCCAAAAAACACTATGTCTGTGCTGCGATCGCTGTAATTCCTTGAGACGACCAACATATTTTTGTAGTCCCATTTGACGATGTTTGTTCTGAGATTATCGGCTGTTTTTGGCCCATAGGCTTCAGCCCCTTTGTCACCCCTTCAGGCTAAAAACTAAAACTGGCGTAGCGACTGTCTTAAAAGTCAAGCGTATTGTCTTAAGCTAATCGTCATTCATTTTTTCAGAATGATTCGCTTGTAGTAAGGCTGGAGTTTAGACTAAAAGCGATAGGAGAGAACGCAAATCAAAAGAAATTAGAGGTTAAAAATATTATCTTGTCAGCCTTAAAGCATCCTGACCTTTAACAATTATTGTGTAGTATACCTATTCAGAAAACAATACAATAATGATAATCATAAAAAGGGTGGGAGAGAAACG
>NZ_WBKL01000020.1:0-1439 GCF_015714705.1 Nostoc sp. NZL
TGGATGGCATTGCATTTGAATTATTTGTTGAGAAGTTTTTAGTGCCAAATTTATGGTCAGGAGCAGTGGTGGTGATGGATAATTTATCCGCACATAAACTAGATTCAATTGTGCCAATGATTGAAGCTGTAGGTGCGAAAGTTATCTGTTTATCCTCATATTCCCCCGATTTTAATCCAATTGAACTATGGTGGTCACAACTTAAATCTTTTTTGCGCAGTTTCGCTCCAACTACAACAGAAATGATTGATAAGCTAATCTCAGTTGCACTCGAATTAATAAATCCTCAACATTTAAGAAACTGGTTTGCTAGTTGCTGCTACTATACCTCATAACAGCCGTAGATGCTGTATCTGCCAGCACAGTGTCTGCGCTCAGGTGAGGCAATAGCACATCTGAACCATCCAGGTCACAGGCTTGCCCTGGTGTGAGATGAAAGCTGATCGGATTGCCCAAGGCATCCGTTCGGGTAAGTCTCGCCACTGGATACCTGCTCGGTAGCGATATAACACGGCTTCCACAAACGACCGATTGTATGAAGGCTGTCCCACCGACATGACCTTCTCGTCCCGGCAATAGGTCTTTGAGGCGCTCCCACTGGTCTTCCCGGAGGGTATAACGGCGGCAAGTCATGGCTCTATAATCCTTCTAAAATCTTTTCTCTGTTTACTTTACCTTCCTTTACATCAACTGATGACAGACCCTAGTCTGTCGTCATTTAAATGTTCTGGTAATACTCCTTCTCCTATCAAGTGTTCACAGGCATAGCTATCCATATATTTAGGAAACATATATAATGTTCCCGATACGAAACCCTAACCCGTTTAGTATCATTGCTTTGACCGCCTGACCCGCACTCACCTTTTCTTGCGGGTGCTGTCCAAGTATTTTATTGTATGCCAGTTTTAGGTGCAGAATATGGGATTGAAGCAAAACAACGTGGGGGATACCAAAAGCCAACAATTCAGAATGAACATCTAAGCATGATTGAAGTCTTGGGTGGAAGGAAAAAATGATTTGGTGCTATAGGAACTACACGCACAGTAAAAACAGAACTTACGCGTTGACAAAAATACTGCGATGTGAGATTCTAAGCAAAAACAAAAGCCTCCTCAAGAAATCATGAGGAGGCTTTGATATAAAAATGAATCCTGGCATCGAGCTATTTTTGCGTAGGGCTACCCCTAAACTATCGTGGCCGCAGCAGCGTTTCACCTCTGAGTTCGGGAAGGGTTCAGTGTGGTTCCACCGCGCAATAGACACCAGGAAATATTGTTGGGTCAGAGACCCTGAAGACTGCACAGTAACGCGAAACCAAATGATTTATGAGGTCAAGCCCTCGGTCTGTTAGCACGGCTCGGCTACATACATTGCTGCACTTCCACCTACCGCCTAAGAACGGGTGTTCTTCCCGTGACCTTACCCACTTACGTGGTGAG
>NZ_WBKL01000132.1:0-38563 GCF_015714705.1 Nostoc sp. NZL
ATTGCAATTACCTAAAATCCCTATTAGGGATTGAAACCACAAAAAAACGCAGCACTTCAACCGGTTTACCCAATTGCAATTACCTAAAATCCCTATTAGGGATTGAAACTTATTTTATTGACATAATAAGAACTATCTCTTAAATTGCAATTACCTAAAATCCCTATTAGGGATTGAAACGAATCGCTTATTAAAACTCAAGATGTAGAAGTAATTGCAATTACCTAAAATCCCTATTAGGGATTGAAACTAAATTCAAGCTTCCCTCTCTACCCACTCTGCATTGCAATTACCTAAAATCCCTATTAGGGATTGAAACGGAGCGTGGTTTGCAAGGTGAATTAATTAGATTGATTGCAATTACCTAAAATCCCTATTAGGGATTGAAACGAATGGTACAAGAGTTTTACTTCTCCCCCTCTCGATTGCAATTACCTAAAATCCCTATTAGGGATTGAAACGGTAAAGTTTTGGTGGAAGATGTCACCAAAATCGAATTGCAATTACCTAAAATCCCTATTAGGGATTGAAACCATTATTTTAAATACCTTACTAAATCAGGGTTACAATTGCAATTACCTAAAATCCCTATTAGGGATTGAAACCTGAGAATCTTCAAGTATTTCATGACTCGATTGGATTGCAATTACCTAAAATCCCTATTAGGGATTGAAACCAAAATGATAACGCCACAAATATCGAGTGGAATTGCAATTACCTAAAATCCCTATTAGGGATTGAAACCACCACATTGATGGCAACCAATACAATAATGCCATTATTGCAATTACCTAAAATCCCTATTAGGGATTGAAACTTGACGGCAAGGTAAGCGACTTGGTACAAATGGCATTGCAATTACCTAAAATCCCTATTAGGGATTGAAACGTTTTAAAATCCTGATTTGAGTGTGATGTGTAAAATTGCAATTACCTAAAATCCCTATTAGGGATTGAAACCAGTTAGCAGCAAGTATTTATGTTTCCCAGTACCAATTGCAATTACCTAAAATCCCTATTAGGGATTGAAACGCTAGTCCTACTGCTTACCTAGCATAGGATTTAATATTGCAATTACCTAAAATCCCTATTAGGGATTGAAACTTTTGATTCTCCATCCATTCACTTATAGATTTACCATCAGATTGCAATTACCTAAAATCCCTATTAGGGATTGAAACAAAGTATCACTAAGATTAAGGATTGTTAACGTCAATTGCAATTACCTAAAATCCCTATTAGGGATTGAAACAAGTTCAAGGACAATTATCAATTGAATTTTGGTATATTGCAATTACCTAAAATCCCTATTAGGGATTGAAACTTATGACGGCGTTTACTAATGGGCATATAAGTAATTTTATTGCAATTACCTAAAATCCCTATTAGGGATTGAAACAATTTCTACGTAAGAAACAGTAAAGCCCCCAACAGATTGCAATTACCTAAAATCCCTATTAGGGATTGAAACCTTTCCATACCTTGTATTGTTTCTGATGCGGTTGAATTGCAATTACCTAAAATCCCTATTAGGGATTGAAACGCCAGCTTCACCAGCTATTCAAATCCTGGTAACATTGCAATTACCTAAAATCCCTATTAGGGATTGAAACTTAGCAGTGCGATGCCTGTCCAGCACTGCTAAATTGCAATTACCTAAAATCCCTATTAGGGATTGAAACGGGAAATTAAATATTTCTCTTTCTTGGCGACAAGAATTGCAATTACCTAAAATCCCTATTAGGGATTGAAACCACTATCCAGCTACACGATACATTAAAAGAACAAAATTGCAATTACCTAAAATCCCTATTAGGGATTGAAACTTTAAGTGCTTCTAGCGGTGAACCAGCTAAAACATATTGCAATTACCTAAAATCCCTATTAGGGATTGAAACGAATGTATGAGGCTAGAGTTTCGGGGCTGCTACCAAATTGCAATTACCTAAAATCCCTATTAACCCAAGTTGCTAGTTATCAAAAAACGCTTCTTTTTTAAATACAAATATCTAAAATTTAGTATCTAAAAGTACTAAAAAATGGAGTTTTTGTATCTTTTTGATACCATTATGTGACACTAACTAGCAACTTACGTTATTAGGGATTGAAACCCGGTGTAATATCTGGCACATCCTTCTTAAGCTGACAAAATGTTTGGTATGATTAAGAAGTGTAAAGTTATGTTACACTCAGTTACGAGTTAGGAGTCGAGCGCAACCGACATCTGACAACAGGCCAATTTATCAAACATTCCCATAGAACTCAGAAAATGACTCTATCGATTCGTCCCGATCTAACTTCTGCCGATCAGGTACTGTCATCTTTAGCGACTGGGCAACAGCAAACTGTAACAGAAGCTCAAATGATGCAGGCTGTGCGTACTTTGCTGATTGGATTAGGAGAAGATCCAGACCGCGAAGGACTAAAAGATACTCCGAAAAGGGTGATGAAAGCCTTACAGTTTCTCACAAAAGGGTATCACGAATCATTGGATGAACTGCTAAACGGAGCAGTATTTACAGAAAATGCCAATGAAATGGTATTAGTACGGGACATCGATATTTTCAGTTCCTGCGAACATCATATTTTGCCAATTATTGGTCGTGCTCATGTTGCTTACATTCCTAATGGCAAAGTAATAGGATTATCTAAGATTGCCCGTATTTGCGAAATGTATGCACGACGTTTACAAGTTCAAGAACGTCTGACTGTACAAATTGCTGATGCCTTACAAGGATTACTCAAACCCCAAGGGGTTGCAGTGGTAATAGAAGCAACCCACATGTGTATGGTGATGCGCGGTGTGCAGAAACCCGGTTCTTGGACTGTTACTAGTGCAATGCGCGGTGTTTTTGCAGAAGATGTGCGGACTCGTGAGGAATTTATGAATTTGATCCGACACAATTCTAATTTTCATTAAATAGCTTTGGTTCACATAAATGTAGAGATTTGACTATGACCAGTTTTTAAACTGGCGTTTTCCCCTCAAAATCCAAACAGTTTTGAGGGGCAAACTTTGGGGTTTTCAGGCTAGATTTTGATAAACCGTCAGCCTGCTATAGTTTGAGTAATTCTCACCTATCTACTTACCTAATACAAAGATAAACTATCAGTAGATAGAGTAAAAGCGGAGAAAAGAATGATAGCTTGAGAGCAGATAAAACAGATAAAAAGCCATTGTGAATAATTCAGCATTAATTGCCCTTACCCTATTAGCGTGTATAGTCCTGTCGCCAGTTAGAAAAGCTGATATTGTCCAAGGTTCAACCAATCATGCTATCAAAATGTCTTCATTTAACCTCAGTTCCCAAAAATGGAAAAATCGCGTGCTATTAGTCTTTGCGCCGTCTGTTGATAACCATACCTATCAGCAGCAAATGAAACTATTACAAGAACATAACAGCGGTTTTGCGGATCGGGATTTGGTTCTCGTTCAGGTTTTGGCAACAGATGAAAGCTATGCCAACAGACAGCCAATAGATGAGTCTTCTGCTGCCAAGTTGCGTGATCGTTTTGGGGTTGACAAAGAAAATTTCCGTGTGATTTTGGTGGGCAAAGATAGTGGTGTTAAGCGCAGTGATGATACACCAGTAAAGGCTACAGCAATTTTTGAGGAAATTGACGCTATGCCCATGCGTCAGCAAGAAATGCAAGAGCGAGGCAGAAAGTAACTAGAATTGCTGTAGTTAAGACTCTCTAATATTTTCTTTAGTTGAATGACTAGCTTTGAAAAAGTTTTGTCAAGTTTTTTATAGCAGAATAATCTGATGATCACTGTCCACCACTTGAACAACTCCCGTTCCCAGCGTCTGCTTTGGCTGCTGGAGGAACTCGGCATAGAGTACGAAGTCAAGCGCTACGATCGCAACCCGAAAACCATGTTAGCACCGGCATCGCTGCGCGAGGTACATCCACTCGGTAAGTCGCCAGTGATTACCGACGGTGCCCTGACCCTGGCCGAATCCGGTGCCATCATTGAGTATCTGGTCGAACGCTACGGTAACGGGCGGCTGATTCCTCCTCCGGGTACGCCGGAGCGACTGCGCTACACCTATTGGCTACATTACGCGGAAGGCTCGGCTATGCCTCCACTGCTGCTGAAACTCATCTTCGACCAAATCGAAAAGGGGCCAATACCGTTTTTCGTGCGGCCAATCGCTCGGGCCATCGTCAGCCGGGTCAAGAACTCATTTATTGAACCTCAGATCACGCAGCACCTAGATTACCAAGAGGCGGAACTGGAGAAAAGCACATGGTTCACTGGCAATGAATTCACCGCAGCTGATATCCAGATGAGCTTCCCCCTGGAGGCAGCAGCCGCGCAAGCAGGACTGGATGCGAAGCGTCCGAAGCTCATGGCTTTCCTAGATCGCATTCACACGCGTCCGGCCTACCAGCGTGCGCTGGAGCGTGGTGGTGCTTACGAACTGAGCTTCTGAGTTCAGTGACCTGTAGTTAGAGCATTGACCAACAAGCAAGAGAGAAACCACCGGATGGTACAACTCGTGATATTCCTGTTAGGCTTTACTTGCACTGTAAGATTTAATCGGATAACCTGAGCGATCGAGATTGTTTTCTAAGAAAATCAATGAACAAATTCATACTGAGTTTGCTTTCTTCTCCTGTGCTGATTAGCTCTATTCTCTCTATGGGAGTAATGCTCAATCAAGCACAAGCTATGGAGCCAGAACTAAAAACCAACACCACAGACCGTCTATCTTGTATACGCAATAAACATAAAGTGGGTTTAGTTTGTGCAAGGGCTTCGGTATTAGCTCAAATTCCTAACTATCAGCGTGAAATAGAGTTTTCTCAGGAAAATTCTCCTATGCTGGAGTTCAATGTCGAGGAAAGCGATGTGGCAGTCACCTTATTTAATTGCGATTGTCCTGCTTGTATAAATTCTTTACGTCAGATGCGCGGCGTGACACCTTTGGTATATTAGAATTTTACAAATTTTTCTTTGTTTATAAGCAACATCCGCAAACTTTTGTGAGGGCATAACAATGTTGTGCCCTCACTGTATCTTGTATTCAAAATAATGACGCTGATTTTTCGACTCGCAAACCAAAGTAGGTCAAAACAAGCTCAACTGAGCCACTATTGACAACTTCATGTACTTCTCCCGGTTCTATCGCCACGCAGTTTCCCGGTAGTAGGGGGTATTCTTTACCATCAATGTGAATTAATCCCGAACCAGCTTCCACAAAGAATACTTCGCACATATCTTGATGCGCGTGTGCTGGTGCAGTTTGTCCGGGAGCAAAACGTGCTTGAGAAAAGTTAGTCAGGTGAGGTAAATCGCCGAAGCGTAGCATCACCTTTTTTTTGATTTCGGCATTGTGAGAAACAGATTCTTCTGGCAGGTCTTTGAGGGAAGTAGTAATCATTCGGGTCTCAAATCGTTAGATAATTCCACGATACCCCTAGACCCATCAATCCTTACCCGTTGACCATCTTGCAAAAGCCATGTAGCGCCTCGAACATCCATCACAGCAGGAATACCATATTCACGAGCCACGATCGCACCATGAGAAAGCCTGCCTCCAGCTTCCGCAATTAATCCTCCAGCCCTTAATAACAAAGGTGCCCAGCCGGAATCTGTGTAAGGCACTACCAGAATTGTATCTCGATCAATATCTGGGATGTCTTGTAAATTTCGCAACACCTTCACCCTGCCTTCAGCTTGTCCGTGACTGGCTCCAATCCCTTGTAAGATTTGATCAGAGTAGAGTGCAGAGGGAGCTAAGGGGTGAGGAGGTGTATTGCCGTAGACTAAAAGGGGTATTTGAATGATCTCACTATCTTGGACGAATTGCGATCGCCTCAATTCCACTAACTTATCCAACTCCTCAATTAACCTAGAATCGTCACCCACAACTAAATGCCGCACTTCATCAAAGTTTAGAAAAAAGATATCTCCTGTTTTCTTGAGTAAACCGGACTTTAACCAAATCTTCTCTAAAGCTACAAAACTCCAACGCAATTCAGCCAAAAGCCGGGAATAAACTTCGGTAACTCGTCCTTTGATATCCACACGCCGTTGCACAAAAGAGCGTTTGCGCTTACCAGCAAAGATGCTATTAATCGCGTCTTTAGCGCCTGATTGTGGTTCGTTACCTTGCATTAACTGCACAAACATTTGCTTAATCATCTGGGGATTTTCCCGCCAAGTGGGAACGGAAATATCAGTTCCCACTTCACTTAAATAGCCGTAATCCTGAAGTAATTCGTCAAATTCTTGCAGGATCTTCTTTCCCTCTGGGGTTTGCTTTAATTGCTCAAATACTTGCTGCGGCTCAAACTCAAGCAATACTTGTTTGGCATCTGTGGCTATTGCACTCAGCGATCGCAATGCGGCTACCTCTGGAGTCACGCTATTATCAATTTGCCCATCCTTCACCCGAAAAATCGCCTGCCGGAGGGCAGCACTTAAGGGAGCTAAAATGCTGTAATACGTTCCTCGATGTAGCAACTCTAAAATCAAGTCAATTCTTGCCAACAGCTTGGCTGGTTCCAAGTTATCTATATCTTCCTGCGCCAACTCCGATAACCCAGGAATGAACCGTTTGTGATAATCTTCCTTGAAGTCTTTTTCTAAACTTAATTCCCGCCTCAGCAACTTCCCTAGTCCTGGCAAATTTTCCCAAGTTGACTGCAAGGATGGCTTACTTAATTTAGCTCCTCTAGTTAAAAATTCCAGACTTTCCGGCGGCAATCCCATGCGGGTAAAGATGTTCCCTAAGAGGGATGCATTAAAGTAGGCTCTAGAATAATGCAGAGTTGCTGTTTCGGCAAAATCTAACCCCAAGGCGCGATCGCCTAAAACTAGAGTAAAAAATTCTCCCCAAACTCCACAAGTTAATGGACGATTAATCGACCATGTTAAGGGGTGAATTACTCCGGGGATCACTTCAGCGGCAATTTTGCGTGTCCAGATGGGCAGTAGAGTGGTGATCGGTCGAGATTGCAATACCCAGAGTGTTTGGCCGTCGTAACTCCATTCGATATCTTGAGGAGTGCCATGATAACGTTTTTCGAGTCGATAAGCTAAGTATGCAACTTGCTTAATTAATGCTTGTGGGACTCGTCCTTGACCCTCTAATTGTACAGAAGAAGAATTTTCTGTTTCAATGACAAAAGCGCGATATTGTTCTGGTGTGACTTTTCCCGAAACGACTTGCGTCGGGCTGCCTGGAAGGGCTTCAATGATGATCGCATCACCTTGCTGAGTAATGGGATCGCGGCTGAAAGCTACACCAGAATATACACTTTGGACTTGTTGTTGAATCAACACAGCCATTGCTGAGTCATTTAAGCCGCGATCGCGCCGATATTGCACAGCAGATGGATGATTGTAGGAAGCTTGAACTTGAGCGATCGCTGACTGCAATGCCTCTGGGCTGGTAACATTTAAAATTGTTTCATACTGCCCAGCAGCCGAAGCCTGTTCTGAGTCTTCTCCAATGGCAGAAGAACGTACCACCAAGGGAGATAATTTTGATGGCTGGAGAAATTCTGTCAACAGGTTAGGATCATCAATCGGGGCCAGTACCCACCCTTTCGGGACTGGATAGCCCCAGCGCTTAATTTGAGATAACGTAGCCGCCTTTTCTCCGACAATGGCAGCATCCAACTCTTCATCTAAAGAAACCATCGTGCGTTGGCGTAGCCCGTCGTAGACATCGCCGCGTAAAAATTCCAACATCGCTTGCGATTCTGTTTGTGCCTCTTGGGCTGGCAGATTCATATCATCAGGAATTTTAGTATAAATCCAGCCCATTAAACCAGCTAAGGCGACAGCAGCAAGCATTCTTGGGTAATCGCTAATATGCAGAACTATCACAAACAGAGGAAAGAGAAGCAAAACCCCAAATTTGACTAGCTGTCTTGATTGCAGAATTGTAAAGCTAATACCTGCAAAGAAGGATACAAATATTGCCACAAGTGGATCATGTACGACAAATCCCCAGACGACATTTGTCGTACCTGCCCCTCTGCCTATCCAGTATCTACCAATTACCAGAGCGATGAGAGCGATCAATTCCCAGAACGATCCCTCTGGGAAGAAAACGCGGGTGAGTAAGACTGCCGCAACTCCTTTAAAAGCTTCTGACAAAACTGCCAGAATTCCTACAAACTTACCGCCATGATAAAAGGCAGCCGATACACTAATATTTCCTGTACCAACTTGTGATAACTGCTTCCGCTTGAGGGCGTAAGTTATCCATGCGATCAGGGGTAATCCGCCCAAAAGGGGGCAGATAATTAAAATAACTAAGACACCCCAAGGTTCAAACATTCTGGATTTTGGATTTTAGATTTAAATTTTCCATCTAAAACCTCAAATCTAAAATCTAAAGTTTTTCTGAAATTTTTGATGGTTATTAGGGCGTTTTTATTTACTAGTTACTGAATGGACACTTGGCTACGACGGAAACCGTTTTTGCCAGTGCCCTTCTAGGTTACTAATGGTTTTAGTTTAGCGCATAGGCAGCTTGCAGCGCCCAGATTATGAGAGCAACGATCGATCCCAGAAGCAACACGGTAGAGATAGTGACTACTTTTGGGGAATCTGCACCCTCAAATTTCATAATTCCGCGATTTAAGTCGGACATAGCTTTGTAATCCTCTTTTGTTGGAGCATGAAACATTTGTCCGTTTTGATTGTAGTCCCTCTATTTACGGATGATGTTAAATTCCTAATATTATTTTGTTTCTGCTTGGCAATTTTTCCATCACCAAAATTGCTTAGTTCTTGGGAGGTATTAGTTGTATTTATACAAATGTGGGAGTCGGGGCAGGGAGCAGGGAGCAAGGGAGAAGAGTTTTCCCCTCTGCAACCCGCCCCCTGCCCCTCTGCCTCTTTCCCAATGCTTAATCCCTAATCCCCCATACCCAATATCGACCAATATGTACTAGAATCAATGACTTGAGTCACAAAGAGAGCAATCATGGCATCCATCCGCGAGTTGCACCAACAGCTGGTTAAGAAAGAACGTTCTGCCGTTGAAATTACCCAAGAAGCTTTAGAGCGCATTCAAGCGTTAGAGCCGAAATTGCACAGCTTTTTATGTGTGACCGCAGAACGGGCATTAGAGCAGGCGGGTGCTGTGGATGCCAAAATTGCTGCGGGAGAAGAAATTGGGCTACTAGCAGGCATTCCTGTGGGGATCAAGGACAATTTATGTACTAAGGGGATTCCTACCACCTGCGCCTCTCGGATTTTGCAAAATTTCGTGCCGCCTTATGAATCAACAGCGACGCAAAAACTTGCAGATGCTGGCGCGGTAATGGTAGGCAAAACCAACTTGGATGAGTTTGCGATGGGTAGTTCCACAGAAAACTCTGCCTACCAAGTCACGGCTAATCCTTGGGATTTGTCACGAGTTCCAGGTGGTTCTTCGGGGGGTTCTGCGGCGGCGGTGGCGGCTCAAGAATGTGTAGTTGCTCTCGGTTCTGATACTGGTGGTTCGATTCGGCAACCTGCATCTTTTTGCGGTGTGGTGGGAATGAAACCGACTTATGGTCTGGTTTCTCGTTATGGTTTGGTGGCTTACGCTTCGTCTTTGGATCAAATAGGGCCATTTGGAAACACAGTAGAAGATGCTGCAATATTATTAAGTGCGATCGCAGGTCACGATCCCAAAGACTCTACCAGCCTCAAAGTTGCCATTCCCAACTACGCCGCCAGCTTAAAACCAGACTTCAAACCCAGAGGTCAGCTAAGAATTGGCATCATTAAAGAAACTTTTGGTGAAGGTCTGGACTCTGTTGTGGAACAAGCTGTTACCAAAGCAGTAGACCAACTACAAAGTTTGGGAGCAGAAATTCATATAATTTCCTGTCCCCGCTTTCGCTATGGCTTACCCACCTACTACATCATTGCTCCATCAGAAGCGTCAGCAAACCTAGCTCGTTACGATGGCGTTAAATATGGTTACCGTGCCCCTGATGCCGATAATCTGCTATCGATGTACACTCGCACCCGTGCCACTGGTTTTGGTACAGAAGTCAAACGCCGGATTATGATCGGCACTTATGCCCTTTCGGCTGGCTATTATGATGCCTACTACCTGAAAGCGCAAAAAGTCCGCACCCTGATTAAGCAAGACTTTGAAAAGGCTTTTGGCGCGGTTGATGTGTTAGTTTGTCCCACATCTCCCACGACAGCATTCAAAGCAGGGGAAAAAACTACTGACCCCTTGAGTATGTATTTAACTGACTTGATGACTATTCCTGTGAATCTTGCTGGTTTACCTAGTTTAAGTTTGCCATGTGGTTTTGATGATCAGGGGCTACCGATAGGATTACAGCTAATTGGCAATGTGCTGCGAGAAGACCAACTGTTTCAGGTAGCTTACGCTTATGAGCAATCTACTACTTGGCATCTGCGTAAACCACAAATATCTTGAAAATGGTCATTGGGAAGAGACAAGGAAGAAACTTATTCAATAATTCTCTTTTGTCCCCCTGCTCCCTGCTCCCCTGCTTCTTCCCCACTCCCTGATTACTATTCACTGATTAGTTACCATTGACTGTTGACCATTGACTGCTGGAGTCAGGGATTCAGATGCAATTTGCGGTGGATTAAGTGTATAGAAAAGGCCAGCAGATGCAGCTACTAATAATAGAATGTAGGTGACAACAAGCGGTATGTATGTATTGGATTTGTTGTCTGAACTCTTATGGGCATTATTGGAGTCTTGGCGGACTACATTGCTGCCTATAAGAGCATGTGATAAAGCATTTCCATCCAGTCCTAAAGCATCTCCATAGCGACGGATCAATCCTTGAACAAAAATAGGCTCAGGCAATTCTTCAAATCGTTCTTCTTCTAAAGCTTGCAAAACACCTGCTCGAATCAGTGTTTCAGCAGCTATTTCTTCTATGCGTATGGATTTTTCTTGTCTTACTTGTCGCAAGTGTGTGGTTATTTCCTTTAGCTGCTCTACTTGAGCTTGGTTTAAGAGCGTCACAGTCTTCTCCTGTATGGGCTAATTCTACTATTCATATAGTGAGAAGACTTCAAATTGCATACGTATTTTTACTGAATAATTGATTTTAGGGTAAAATTTTTTGAGAATGCTTGAAATCTAGATACAAAAATGCTAGAGCTACTCATTCTAAGTAATTTCCTTGTTAATATAGACACTTTAATATTCAATAAAAAGTTAGGGCAGGGAAGTTAATAAACTGCAACTTTTAATACAAGTATTTTCCTAACTGCTACTCTGGTTTGGGATAATTGCAGCGATCGCTGTTACCAAAAGAGGGAGTGGGGAAGAAGCAAGTGAGCACGCAAAAAAGGTAATTATTTAACGTAACGCGGAAGTCCCCACCAGTAAACTCAGCGAGTTCCTCACGAAACTCGCTGGTCTTCAAAACCGTGCTTAATAGTTTCCCATTACACGGCTCCTCAATGACTCGGCACGTTGTCATGTGTACTTCACAACTGAACCATCATCAGTTGTCTTTTCATCAAAATTCTATTCCGATATATCGCGATATATTGTGATATATCGTATATTAGAGAAAGTTGATTTGAGATTGATTTATGTTTAGACACTTTCGATCGCGCTTTGGGACACCTGCATGGGCAGGAGTTAGCGAAGATGATTCATTGTTTGTCAAGTCTTGGTTTGGGCATGGCAAGCATCATAGTAGAGATCATGACAAACACTTTGGCAATGAAATGTTTGGTCGTGGTTGGGGAGATGAATATCGGACTCGTCGGGGTGACATCAAGTTCATCCTGCTGGAATTGTTATCCGAGCATCCTAGTCATGGTTACGACCTGATTAAAGATGCGGAAACTCGTTATGGTGGTTTCCGTCGCCTCAGTCCTGGCTCAGTGTATCCAACACTCCAATTGCTGGAGGAAGGTGGTTATCTTAAGAGCGCCCAGGAAGGTGGCAAGCGGATTTACACGATCACCGATGAAGGTAGACAACTACTGGCAGAACGTGCCCAACAAGAAACTTCAGATTCTCCTTGGGATACTTTCAAAAGTTTCGTGAAGGGTAAGCCCCAAGAGTTTATTGAGTTGCGAAATGCTGCAACAGAATTAGCTGCTGTTGTGGTGCAGGTTGCTCGTAGTGGTAATATGGAGCGAATAAATCGGGTGCGTGAGCTTTTAGAGCAAGTTAAACGGGAAATTTACGCGATTCTTGCGGAAAAATAAGTAGAGACGGGTTAGCAAATTCGCGTCTCCACTCTCGATGTTCTAAGATTTTGCGCTTATAAGTTAGAAGCGATCGCACTTAAATCTTGTTCAATAAGTGAGTTGAGCAATGTCCACAACTGCAAATCAGTAAAATCTGGAATTGCCATAAATGCGCCGATTTCCTGTAAAACTTGGGGATCGTGGGTTGACGCTATACCAATAGTGCGGATATCTGCGCCCACCGCCGCCCGAATTCCAGAGGGAGAGTCTTCTAAAGCGATCGCTTCTTCTGCTGTAATCCCCAACTTATTCAGGGCAACTTGGTAGGGTGCAGGGTCGGGTTTACCTGCAATACAATCATCCGCTACAACAACTGTATGGAAAGCTTCTTTGATTCCCAAAACGTCTAGCATAAATTCTGCATTTAATCTAGGGGCATTAGTAACTAATGCACGTTTTAAATTATGTGTATCTGTCCATTCTAATAGTTCAGAAAATCCACTCAACGGTTTTAGATGAGGGGCGAGTTTGCGGAAAAGCGCCTCTTTTTTGTCTGCAAATTTTTGTCCTTCTACTGTTGATAATTGTGGCAGAATATCCTTAACAATTTCTGGATTTAGCCGCCCACTAATTCGGGATTTATAAAATGTTTCGTCAATGTTTATGCTGTAATTTAACAACATTTCCTGCCAAGCTTGGTAGTGTATGGGGTCAGTGTTAACAATAGTGCCGTCTAGGTCAAAGAGAATTGCAGTTAGCATGATTGTTTGGTAATATGTAAATAATTGTTAACTTAATTTAAATAGTTTACATCGTTTTTTTGTCCTTAGTGATTGTTCCTTGGTTAATACAGGGCAAAAAGTCGCGCTAAATCCTAAAATGTATATTGGATAAGCCATGTAAAGGCAGACAGGTAGAGCTTCTCAACAAAGTGCCGTATAATTGATAACCTTCTGTGTAAGCAAATGCTAGCCGCTACAAACTTTTTTCGCGTTGATGATTTACTAGTGCAGATTTACAACTCTGAAGTCGAAATGGCCCAGGATGTTGCCGAAATCGCACAAAAGCATTTACAGCAAGTTCTCAATCAACAAGATACAGCCGCTGTATTGTTAGCAACAGGTAACTCCCAACTCAAATTTCTCGATGCTTTGATTGCATTGGGTGGTTTAGATTGGTCACGAATTATTCTGTTCCATCTAGATGAGTATTTGGGAATTACTCCTGACCATTCTGCGAGTTTCCGGCGCTATATGCGAGAACGTGTAGAGAAGCGGGTTGTTCCTAAGGAATTTCACTATATAGAAGGTGATACACCGCAACCAGTAAACGAGTGCGATCGCTACACTAAACTACTGCAAGCACAACCAATTGACTTATGCTGTCTTGGTGTTGGTGAAAATGGACATTTGGCTTTTAACGATCCAGCAGTAGCAAATTTTCAAGATCCTTACAGTGTGAAACTAGTGAAACTAGATACAGTGAACCGTCAGCAACAAGTAAGCACAGGTCACTTTCCGAATCTAGAAACTGTCCCCCAGTATGCTTTTACTGTCACCATCCCAACGATTTGTTCAGCTAAAAAAATTCTCTGTCTTGCTCCAGAAAAACGTAAAGCGAATGTAGTGAAAGAGATGTTGCAAGGAGCTATAAGTACAAACTGTCCGGCTTCTATTCTCCGTCAACAACCTCAAGCGACGTTATTGTTGGATGTCAATTCTGCTAGTTTGCTGTCGTGAAGAGGGATTGAGGACTCCAATTCAAGCGATTAGGCAAACGGCGAGTTACAGCACTTTGCAACTAAATGAGGTACAAAACCAAGAACTCAAAACAGAAATTATTATTCTTTCTCCTGCCTCAAAATCTGTGAGTTTGTACTTCATGCAAACAAAAACTGCTGTATATGACGGCTGTGCTGCCTTAATAGCATAAGATCCTTGTGCTTACCCTAATTTTTGAGCAAATTTATACCATTAATTTTCTAATGTTAAATACTTGGACAAAATTGTTGTAATTATGTTTATTATTTCTAGATTTAAGAAATTAGAAAACTACTAAATTTTTAAATGATTGGTAATTTTGAAATTTTCTATAATTCTTTGTAGCGTCCATCTTGTCTATTTACCCATAATCTAGTAAGACTTCGGTCTATAGCCATATAATTTAGTTCTATCTAGTTAGGCTAATTAGTTAAATAATTGTAGATATTTAAAAGCATGGCTTAGAGATTGTCTCGTCAAGAGTCTCCGACTGGGAGGGCTGCCGCCTCTTGAATTGCGGCAGCAGCCCAATGATGAGCATTTCCCTCCTCTGGCTGGAAACAAGGCTTTAAAGGAGTTTTAGTTTAAGTTGCCACCAATGGGTACTGCCGTATCCCTATACGTCACGATATGTTGTAGCGCATCTGAATGGGAAACGCTATAAATATAAAAAAGTCCGCTTTCGCGGACTTGACTAAGGGCTTCTGTCACTTTTTTCGGCTACAATCATGTATGAATCATGATGTTTTTATTGTTGTTTATCCGCCAAAAAAAATCAAGTTACCTGAACTATTTTAATAGACATAATTACTTGAATTATATCTTTTTTCAGGTACTTCAATAATAGCTATTAAATTGTGTCAAAATATTTCTTATTATTCCACGCAACAGAGATTCAGACTACCACAAACTTACTAACTTATGTAATTATATTTGGACAGAACACAGATATATATGTCTTTTAAAAAGTAAGGATTTACAAGATTTTTGCATTAAAAAGGTAAAGGTGGTCAGGTATAACAGCCCCAGGAATGAATTCCCAATCCTGGGGTTTTATTATGCGATCGCTTAGAAAAGCGGATTTACAAAAGTGCTTATGCCTGCTTTTAGGTATAGCGACGCGGCGTATAAACCCAGATATTACCATCGCGGCGCTTGATAGTTCGGGTTTTTGTGGAACCAATGAGAATAATTGTCCGCATATCCGCGCTTGCTGGTGCTAACTGGTCAAGTGTGATCGCTTTCACCGTCTGTCCTGGCCTACCAAGATTCCGTGCCAACACTACTGGTGTATCCGGTGTTCTATGTCGCAGCAAAATATTTCTCGCTTCTGCCAATTGCCAGGTACGCTCTTTGGAAACAGGATTGTAGAAAGCAATTACAAAATCAGCCTCAGCAGCAGCCGCAATTCGTTGTTCGATCGCAGACCAAGGTTTCAAGATGTCAGACAGGGAAATAGCACAGAAGTCATGCCCAAGGGGCGCACCAATCGCTGCTGCTGCTGCCTGCATGGCTGAGATCCCTGGTGCTACATGAATATCGATATTGTCCCATTCGGGCTTGGCATAGCGATCACATACTTCAAATACTGCTGTTGCCATTGCATAGATACCGGGGTCGCCAGATGAAACGACAGCTACATATCGCCCAGATGCAGCCAAATCAAGGGCCATTTTCGCCCGTGCTTCTTCTTCGCGGTTGTCGGACTCATGCCGTTGCTTGCCATCAGCCAGAGAACCGACTAAATCCAAATAAGTTTTGTAACCCACTAGGTCAGTTGCCGACTTGAGTATCTCCTTGACTTCTGGAGACATCCATTGCGATCCACCGGGGCCTGTGCCAATAATCGCTAACCGTCCGCGTGGTTGACCGATGGTGTTGGGGTCAATTGGTTGGGGGGCAATAGCGATCGCTATCTGGGGAGATGAGGAAGTAATGGGGGATGTGCCTGTGGCCGCGATCACAGATGCTTGGGCGGGGTTATAACCTTGTGATAACAGACTTTCTAGCTGATTTGGGGTAAAAAAGCGGGCAGGCACTCCCAAGGCGCTAGCTACGGCGTGGATTGCGGGATTGGCTGCGGCGGTGATGGGTGCAAATATCCCGGCGACTGATGCTCTTTCTAGTTTGGCATCAGCTAGTAGCTGCTGTACTAAAGCTACTGCATCATCAATGATGTCACTAATTGCGATCGCGATCGTTGCTGGGTGGTAGACAAGGCAGTTGGCTCTAGGAGTTACCAAACGTTCCGTAACTTGGATCGTCAAATCTCCCTGTGGATCTATGGGCAGTTTACTATCGCTCAACCAAGGCGCTATTCCTTCTAGTTTGACTTGTGCCCCAGCTAGCAAATCTGAGATAAATTTCTTAGCATCATCTGGGTTTGCTAAATGGTATCCGGGGGGAGGAGATAATAGTGTTGTGCCCAAACGTAAATCACCTGTAGTCGTAATTGCAGGTTTAACATCAAGCACTTCAGCAATGCGACGAGCCATATCATTTACCCCACCAAGTCCGCCCAAGAGGGGGACAACAGCACTACCATCTTCAGCCACAGCTAGCACAGGTGGTTCCTGTCGTTTATCCGAGATTACGGGCGCTAGCGTCCTAATTAAAATGCCGGCGGCACAAATGCCAATTAGCGGCGTTCCTTGGGCAAATAACTCGCGTAACGTCTCGCCAAAGTTAGTAAAGCTGACATCAACTCCAGATGTGCGACCCGCTAGACCGTATAGTGTCGCCCCTGGTAGGACAGTGATTATTTTGCGTGCTACTGTCACGCTATTTTGACCTAGTACTACAATGGCGGGTGCAACATTCATCAACATAAGTAGATATCTTGCAAAATCTGAGATCCTTCAAATGAAACCACAGATTTAGACATACAGCGACTTCCCGTTTATGAGTTTGGGGAATTTCAGAGTGCGATGTCTACGACGGGCAACTCTTGGAGAGGCTACGCCCTAAGCGTAGCTATGCCGCAGGCTTTACGCCTACGCGCTAATTACTTTAGCTGGCATTTCCAATTACCAGTTCAACGTCTTCGGGTAGAGAACGTCCTTGTTCTTCATATTCTTCCTGAATCATTTCAAAAACATAGACAAGTTCAGCACGGGCCTCATCTGGCGTTTGTCCCCAAGCGTGACAACCGGAAATCGCTGGTATATAGGCTACAAATGTACCATTGTTATCGGGACGGATAACAGTAGTGTAGTCTTGTATAGACTTCATGGGGATAGCCGCAAGTTTGAGTTACACCTTCAGTTTACAGCGATCGCATTTCCTGAAATTAAAAAGTGCGATCGCTTATTATTTCAATTAGCTTTACGCTCTTTGAGGACTTGATCTAGCAAATTTCTAGCAGGTTGTGCTTTAGCCAACGCTATTTGATGGTCATTATAAGCACGAACAAGGCGAGAAAGACTGCTTACACCTGCCTTGAGTTGCTCAAGTTCTTCACCAGCAACTAGTTCCCCATCAAGCATCCGCCCGATTAACGGTTTGATGTCGCCCACTTCCTGCCGGACTTTTTGGAGTTTTTCTAGGCTACTCAGCAAGGTTTTGAGTGAGTTCAAGATGTCGTCAATATCCTGGACATCCTCCACAGCTTCCGGTAAATCTTCAATTGTCACTGTATCTTCATCTGATATTGTAGGCAATTCCTGTGCAGACATTTCAGTTTTAACCCCGTTTGACCGTGCCATCAAAGCTTCCTCAAGGAATTTTCCTTAGTGTATCGCTGATTCAGCCTATGTTAAGCAATTTCGCCATAGCCAATCGTTGCAATTTCCCGGTAGCACCACGAGGTAGTTGATCTAAAATGTGAATTTGCTTAGGAACTTTGAAGTCTGCGAGCATGGTTGAACAGTGAGCTAAAAGTTCTTTTTCGCCAGCTTCTCCCTTCAGGACAACAGCAGCATGGATATCTTCACCTAAAGATTTGTGGGGGACAGCAAAAGCTAAGGCTTCGGCGACGGCGGGATGGCGCAGCAAAACATCATCCACTTCTAAAGGAGAAATTTTTTCTCCACCCCGATTAATCAATTCTTTAATGCGTCCAGTCAAGCGGAGGTAACCGTCTGCATCCAGTATGCCCTGATCCCCTGTGCGAAACCAACCGTTTACAAAAGCTGTGGCGTTAGCTTCCGGGTTGTTTTCGTAGCCATCTATAACATTGGGTGCTTTTACCACCACCTCGCCCAAGCTTCCCTGAGATAATAGGTTGCCTTCGGAGTCCATGATGCCGACTTCCACACCGAAGCCATAACCGACAGTACCCGGTTTCCGCATTTTTGGCGGTAGGGGGTTGGTGGTCATTAAGTGAGAAGCTTCAGTCATGCTGTAAGATTCCACTACCGGAGCATTAAGAGTTGCCTCTAGTTGTTCAATAATAATCGGGGGTAAAGAAGCGCTACTAGAGCGAATGAAACGAAAGCGGTTAGCTTTGACAATTTCTGTGTTGCGGCTAGCGCGGGACAAAATTGTCTGGTGCATAGTTGGCGCTGCGGAGTACCAGGTAGGTTTGTAGGTATCTACCAGTTTCCAAAACTCCAGGGCATTAAAACCATTGGGACAAATTAGTGTACCGCCCGATGCCAAAGTTGCCAGCAAACAGCCTACCAATCCGTGAATGTGGAATAGGGGCATTAGGCAAAGTGTAGTATCAGCTGCTGTGAGTGAGTAAGCACCAATGATGTTGTTGGCTGAGGCGATTAAGTTGCGATGACGAATCGGCACACGTTTCGGACGACTGGTGGTGCCGCTAGTGTGAAGAATCATCGCCATATCATCGGCGTTGGGGACTGTGGGATTCGAGGCTTCGGCTGGTTCTGAGCCTGTTTTGACTAATTCAAAGCTCAATGTGCCGTCTATGTTTACCTTGGTATTAATCAGCATCATTTCGGTTGTGAGGGCAGCAATGGCTACTTCTGGCCCCTCACACAAGGTAATCAGTGCTTTTGCTTGGGTATCTTCGTAGTAGAAGGCAAATTCTTCTTGTTTGTATTTGGGATTTAAAGGTGCAGCAGTACCACACAGGGCGGCAGCCAAAAAGGTGATAGCCATTGGTGAACCGTTAGTCATGGCAATGGCAAGGCGTTCTCCCCGTTTCAATCCAAAACTATTGAGTTGGGATACTAGTGCAACAACATTCTCGCGCAATTGCTTATAGGTTAGCGATCGCCCCCCAGGCGTAACTAGGGCTGGATGATTGTCTTCCCCTGCTAAAAGCTCAAATAAGTTCATGAGTTTTTCCGGTCTGTCAACAGATGATTCAATCAGTTCTAAGAATAAAGCACACGCCACGGGTAAACCACGTTTAGTCCGGTCTTCTCGGCATGGTAATATTTATTACATTAAAACTATGATTAATATCATTGACAAATAAATTACTTAATTATAGTTTGAGTATGGTGTATGAGATATGAATATTTAATAACTTTATTAAGCATAAACAAGCTCTTATGAGTCCTATAAAAATTACTATGTTAGGCGAAGGCTTGGAGCGGCAAGGTGGAATAGTTTCTGTGCAAAAGCTCATCCTTGAAGAAGCTACTTCTGATATTCAATTTAGACATATTACTACTTTACCGAATGGCTCTGCTGCCCAGAAATTATTAGTGTTTGTGCAGGCAATAGGGAAGTTATTTTGGAACTTATTAAATAAAAAATCCGACATTATTCATATTCATGTTTCAGATAGAGGTAGCGCTTTTCGTCACTCAATCACTACTGTTATTAGTTGGTTATTTCAGAAACCACTAATTATTCATACTCATAGTGCTGACTTTCATGTGTTTTACTCTGAGCTTCCTCAATTTCTGAAACAATGGCTCAGTTGGTCTTTTTGTAAATGTACTCGTTTTATTGTTTTATCAGATAGTTGGAAAAAATTCTATATCGAAAATCTTGGTTTAAAGCCAGAGCAAGTTATCGTTCTTCCTAACGCAGTAAGAATTCCTGCACAAATCCCACAGCGTATAGATTCAAGCCAGATATGCTTCTTATTTTTAGGGCGAATTGGTGAGCGCAAAGGCGCATTTGATTTAATTAAAGCATTTGCTTCTATACCTGCTGAAGATAAAAGCAAAGTAAAGTTGGTTATGGCGGGGGATGGAGATGGAGAAAAAGCTCGTAATTTGATTCAAACTCTAAATCTCACTGAATATATTACTATCCTTGACTGGGTAGACCAAGAAAAACGCGACGAGCTTTTAGCTAAAGCTGATGTATTCGTGCTACCTTCTTATAATGAAGGTTTGCCGATGGCACTACTAGAAGCAATGAGTTGGGGTTTAGCTGTTATAACCACTACAGTAGGAGGAATACCCGAAATAGTTACTCAAAGCGAGAATGGTTTATTAGTTAATCCGGGTGAAATTCAAGAGTTGTCAGAGGCAATGCAATCTTTAATTGCAGACAAAAATTTGAGAATATCTCTAGGAAATAATGCACGGATAAGAGTTAAACACTTGGATATAAACAATTATCTTGCATCTTTAAAATACATTTATACATCAGTTGTAGGTTGAATTCAATATTGTTAACATAATTGATTAACAACAAGCTTGTCTAAAAGTAAACAAAAGTGATTTTTAATCAGAGTGCATAGCATATGAAAACTTTCCCGGAAGTAAAGTTGTTTAATACAAGATTTCATAAAGTCAAAGTACAAGAATTAATCGATTATTTAGTAGAAGCAGTAAAAACTCCCAAAAAAACAATTGTAGAATATGCGAATATCAGATCGATGAATTTGGCATATGAAAAGTCTTGGTATCGGGATTTTTTAAATAATGCTGATTTAGTATTTTGCGACGGATTTGGTGTATTGCTAGCAGCTAAATTAAGCGGTTATTCGGTGGAATCTGCACATCGGATGACAGCACCAGATTACCTAGAAGATTTAGCATTAAAATGTGAAAAAGAAAATATTTCTTTATTTTTGCTAGCTGGAAAACCCGGTGTAGTGGATAAAGCAATTACTAAGTTAGTATCAATTGCACCAAATCTCCGAATACAGGGACATCATGGTTACTTTGATAAATCAGGAAAAGAGAATGATTTAATAATAGAAAAAATTAATCATTTCCGTCCAGATATTTTATATATTGGTTTTGGTATGCCGTTACAAGAACGGTGGATTTTAGATAATTTCAATAAAATTGAAACTCGTGTATTTTTACCTTTAGGCGCTTGTTTAGATTTCTATACTAACTCTGTATATCGCGGACCCCGTTGGCTTACTGATAATGGCTTCGAGTGGTTAACACGCTTAATTGTTGAACCTACTCGTCTATGGGATCGTTATATTATAGGCAATCCATTGTTTTTTTATCGTGTTCTTAAACAACAAATCACTCAAAGATTAATAACAAATCGCTGAGGAAACTTACTTCAAATTTTGTATTGGTATGATTGTGACTGCTAAAAAGTCATGGAATCATCAAGATACCAAAGGAGATTTAGTTATTTCTACAATCCAGTTGGTAAAAGCTTCATCTTTACATAGAAGCAGGCAATTATCCTTGTGAATATCGAGGATTTTCTGCTTTTCAAGACGAAGATGCCAAGTTATTTTTTGGCCGAGGTTTTTCAGGCACTTTCCTGCTGTCTCTGCCTTTCTTTCTAATATTTTCTTTTGCTTATCAGCCAATGAAAATTCATCGATGTGCGTTATCAAAAAGCTGGCTTGAAATATAAATAAGTCGGCGTAAATAATTAAAAGTTTGTAGTGTACCTCTTTGGGGATATTGCTACGCGTAGCGTCTCGCAGAGAGGGCTAGAGCCGCTCACTGTGAAATAATTTTAATATTTTATACATTAGTTAATATAGTTTGAGTTATTCTCACCGACTTACTTACGTTTTATGAAAGTATGTTGTAATTATGTATAGTGTTAATCGTCCTTGATTAAGTAACTTGAGGGCAGAAATAAAAAGTTAAAATTAAGTAAATAGCAAATCTAAACCGTATCTGCCATTACCAGCAATCACAAAAATATTTTTAGGACTTACGCAAAATCATGAAAAAACGAACCGCCAAGTACGCCAAGTGCGCCAAGTAATAAGAGTTGTAGAGGGTTTTTTCGTAAGTCCTGATTTTTAACCAGGTAAATCAATTAATAAAATATGGATCGTCGGAATTTTCTAAAGTATGTCACTTTAGCAGGATCTAGCTTTACCTTAACTAGTTGTGTTCAAGGCAAAAATTCCAAATTGCAGAGTGAAGTATCTCCCTTTGCGTCGCCTGTAGCTGTAAATGAACCTCTCAAGGTGGGATTTGTTTATGTGGGGCTTGTGAGTGATTTTGGCTGGACTTATGCCCATGATTTAGGTCGCAGAGACATGGAAGCCAATCTTCAAGATAAGGTAAAAACTACCTTTGTCGAAAATGTCAACGAAGGCGCTGACGCTGAAAGGGTGATTCGCCAACTAGCATTAGATGGTAACAAGTTGATTTTTACAACTTCCTTCGGGTACATGAACCCAACAATTAAAGTTGCCAAAGACTTTGGTGATGTTGTCTTTGAACACTGTACAGGATACAAACGTGCTGCCAATGTCGGTACTTATCTGGGACGCTTTGAAGAACCGCGTTACTTAACCGGCATGATTGCTGGCAAGATGACAAAATCGAATGTAGTTGGTTTTATTGGCGCATATCCAATTCCAGAAGTAATTCGCGGAATCGGTGCATTCACTCAAGGAGTAAGGCTAACAAATCCCCAAGCAAAAGTTAAGGTACTTTGGGTACAAAGTTGGCACAATCCAGCCAAAGAAAGAGAAGCGGCTCAAGCTTTGGTCAATTTAGGTGCGGATGTACTGACGCAGCATACCGGCTCCGGTGCAGTTGTCCAATTGGCTGAGGAAAAAGGAATTTATGCTTTTGGCTACAACACTGATATGAGTAAGTTTGGTCAAAAAGCCCATCTGACATCAGCTATTAACAAATGGGGCAAATTCTATATAGATAAAGCCTTGGCTGTAATGAGTAATAATTGGAAGTCTCAAGAGGTTTGGGATGGCATTGGTCAAGGAATGGTGGATATTTCCCCAATGAATCAGGCGATTCCTGCGGATGTGCAACAACTGGTGAATGCAAAGCGCGATGAGTTTATTCAGGGTACTGCACATCCTTTTGATGGCCCGGTGCAAGACCAAAAAGGGGTGGTGCGAGTGCCAAAGGGTAAGGTGTTGGATGATAGGGGACAACTGGCGATGGATTGGTATGTTGAGGGAATTGAAGGCTCAATTCCCAAGGAGAAATCCTAGCACTGCTAAAAGTCTGATTGGTGGCTTTTACTTTCTTTTACTAGTTGTCTAACTTGTCAAATAGCCATGCTAAAGCACCATCAACATCAGTAACCTTTTCTCCTGGCGGTATGGCTGGACGATTTACCATAACAACCTTCACACCCAGTTCTCGCGCTGCAATAATTTTGGGCTTTGTTGCATCGCCACCACTATTTTTACTTACTATGGTATCAATCTTGTTATGAATCAGGATTTGTCTTTCGTTATTGAGGGTAAAGGGCCCGCGATCGCACAATATCATTCCCGGTGGTACTAAAGCATCATCGGTAGGAGGGTCAATCATCCGCATCAAAAACCATATTTTCTCTAGGTGAGCAAAGGCGGCGAGTTCTTGCCTCCCAACTGTCAAAAATACATGCTGTGCCTGGTTTTGCAAAGATGCTGCTGCGGCTTCAATGCTGTCAACTTCAATCCAGCGATCGCCACTTCCTTTTTCCCAAGGCGGGCGAATTAACATCAGATGGGGTACTCCGACTTCCGTTGCAGCATCTGCCGCATTGAAGGAAATCTGAGTAGCAAAAGGATGGGTTGCATCAATTAATAAGTCGATTTGCATTGCTCTGAGATAGCTAACCAATCCAGCCACACCACCAAAGCCTCCAACCCGTAAATCGCCCAACGGAACTGATGGTTCACGGGTGCGACCAGCTAGAGACGTGATTGCTTCTAACCCTTGGATAGTCGCCACTTTGGCAGCTAGTTCTGCGGCATCTCCCGTACCACCCAGAATTAAAACTCGCATCATTGAGATAAAGGTGGAATCTTTGCCAATATGCCCTTTTTCAGGGCTTCTGGACGCTCTGACCAAGGGAGTAAACCATTTGCTTTGGCATAGTATTGACTAGCACATTCTAGTATCGCAGATGCACTGCCATCAACGGCTAAATCACCAAATAGATATGTTAATTTGCCCTTGGCAGCAAAGGCAACTACACAGGAACGATTACAAGCACTCATGCATTCAACCTCTTGAATTGGGAATTGATCTCGCAAGTCCCAATCTTGTGCCAAGTGCTGAAGTTGCTGTAGTAGTTGTTCGCCACCACTTTCACCTAAACGTTTTCCATCTTGCCAAACGCTAGCACAGGTTTTGCAAACAAATAAAGTGTGGTCAGGAACACCAAAGCAATTAGTTGTGGAAATATTTGCAGTAGCAGTCATCTGTACCTCGCAGAAATGGGGAACTGATCAATCTACTTCGGCGGGCATCCTGACTCACTCAATTTGGAATTTGGGATTACTTAGTTTGCTAATCTCAAATCTCAAATTAGTTCACAGTTGCGGGACAGCGCCGGATTTGCACCGAACTTTCCCCGTTACCTCTGGTAGCTGACCCCTACCAGAACCGAATAACCTCAATGATCATACACCAGGGTCGAATGGTACTTCTCTTATAAGATGGATTTACACCTTGATCTTGCTTTCTCAAGAAACTATGTGTTATTATTGATAATCGTGTGGTTAAGGACGTATAGCTCAGTTGGTTAGAGCGCTACGTTGACATCGTAGAGGTCACTGGTTCGAATCCAGTTACGTCCATTTGTGTACATTAACTAATTATTTGTCACTGTGTGACTTTACCCATAACTTTGCCGCAACGGCAAGCTTATGGTTCCAATAGGGGGCGGCAAAGTTATGCTTCCAATTTTCCAGGTGTAGAGAAAGAAGCCAACTTACTCTGCTCCTTTAAGTTTAATCGCTTTATACTCCAATTTCACGTCGTGTTTCATTTAAAGCAGCACGAACCTGTTTGTAACGGAGATATCCAGGATGAGTCATTATTTCAGACACACGAGCTTCTGAGGGGTATTCTCCTTGATTATGCAACTTAAATACAATCTGCTTAACTTCTCTGCAAGACTGCTGTATCTTTTCTGTGTGACATGCTTTACCATAACTACGGTATTTGGCAGAAATGGCACGGCATAAATCTGGAAAGTGGCTGAAAATTGTCCGCCTATTATATCCTAAACCTGTAGCTACTTCTTCCATTGTCAGTGGTGGCTGGTTGTCGCTTGCAAGGATTCCTAGCAAGGTATCTTGTACTTGATTAGCGTCGAAAAGTTTTGGAGATGCTCTTAGTGTGGGCGATCGCCGAATGGTTTTGTGTGAGATTTTCGTAAAAGATTTAGCAGCAAGTTGTTCTGGTTTTAGTAAATCTAGCAGAGATATTTCTAAGCGATAACAAATTTTGAGAAGTATATCAAGCACTGGTAAAGCTTTACCCGTCTGCCACATCCATAAAGTATTCTTCGGTATTCCCATCAAACGGGCAAACTCAGCTATATTGCCATTAGTCACTGCATTTATGACTAGACTCAAAGATTTGGCAATTTCTTCTTTTGCTGGTGGGGAGTTAAAAGATGGGGTGGAAGAAATTAATTCTCCAATAACCTCTACTATCCAAGTTTGCGAATGTAATTCTTCTTTAGATAAAGTTGAGCAATCCGTAAGTTCTGAGGAGGACTTGACAGGAAGATTCATACCTAGCCAACCACCACACTTGGAACAGTAACCAGGTCGCGATCGCCAACTTAGTAGTGGTAATTTCTGCTGACAGTGAGGACATTGCAAACATAGATATATTTTGTGTAAAGGACATACTTTTACTGAATTTATAGTCCAAAGTAGTGGTTTATAAATTACTTGTTTAGCTAAACGCCATTCTTCGTAACATACAGTACACCAAGCGCTTTGGGTACGAAACAAATTGCGCGTGGGAATAATTTCAGACCAAAATACCAGAGTCAGCAAGTGCAAATCTTCTATAAGCGTTAGCTTCTGAAGTGCTTGTACTAAATCTATTGCTATATTTCCTGTACCATTTATAGCTGTGGCACGGTCGAAAAGAGAACGTAAATCTCTACTAGTTCGAGATTTCAAAAATATTTGTTTTAGTAGTGGTGTGATTGTTCGTGAAATTAATACATCTGGAGATATACAATGAGCCTCCGCTAATCTTTCTATATACCCTGTAAGGCTTTCCACCAGTTGTGTTCTAATTCCAATAGGATCTAATTGATACAAATGACTGCGAGATGGAATAGTAACCTTTTTTAGATCCCAAGATTCGTATGTTGTTAGTCCATTAGTTAACATCTTGCTGCACTCCAATAGGGTCTCTTTTTGGTTTGCGTTTGCCAACCTTTCCTGGCGGACGAGTAGTTTTTGGGGTTTCTTCTGATAGCCCGGTTGGTTTCATTCCCAGTCCTAAAAGTGAGCGTAAGTTTTGCACATCTGCTTCTGTTTCAGATAATTGTCGTTCACCCTCTTGAATTTCCTTGAACATTTTCTGACACTGAGCAACCGACAAAGCACGTTTTTGTAAATCTTTGAGAGTGATTGTTGTTGCTTGTCGATCCAAAGCATCATCAAGAACGCGCATCAGCCAATCTTTCAGTATGCCAACACATCCTAAAGTACGTTCGTAAAAATATTCCCAATGATCAACTAAATTTGGAGTTTCTGCTAGTGGTATATACTGTTGAAAAGTTAACAACACACTCTTAAAAGCCTGTACATCTTCTGGAATATCAGCACAATAACGGCGGAAATGAATATCAACACTACGACGTGAGAGTTGACCGCTCAAATTACGGAATGTAAGTAATTCGTATGTTCCTAATAGACAGTGCAAGATGCCTGTCATATTTGCTAAAGATTTGAGACAGTCTAATTGATCTTGTAGCTTGTATCCGCTTGCCACCTTACCAAAATGTTGTGCTTCATCTACAAAAAATACGTCTGGATGACGATGGATGAGAGCATTTTCTAAAGCTCTGCGTAGAGCAGGTGCAACTACTTTCGACTCAACATTAATTTTGCCAAAATTATCGCGAGAGATACCACGTACACCGTAATCAAACTTGTGATCGATTAATGGTTCTTCCAAGGTAATTAAGGCGCGTGTGTAGTATTCTTTCCAGTTGAAGTATCTCGATTCTGGGGCTATAGCTTCAATACCAACAACAGGAACACGAGCGCGATCGCTTTCCAGTTTAGGTAATGCTAGTTCCTTTAATTTCTCCTCAACTCGGAGCCACAAAGTTGTTTTACCGATACCGCTAGGGCCATAAACAAAGATAAATGATGCTCCTGCGGGTTCGGCAATTGTTCGCATGAGAATTTCATAGACTTCTTTAAGTCGAGGATGCGCTACGGTGTAATCCTTAAAGTAAGCAAGCCTTTCTGTCTTAGGTTGTGTGAGGAGTTCAAGAGGAAATCCATTAAGTCTTGTCATAATTAAAAATTATCATAAACTACAAGTATTTCTGGGACGATCGCTTCATCTTCATCCGGTTGAGAATCAGTATTGGCAAAAGTAACTTGAATAAGTTTTGGTTGTTCGTTACGGCTTGTTGTCGCTTTTCCACCCTCAATTACTCTAAAGACTTCCTTAACTTCTGCATCATAGGAACGCTGTTCTAATAGAGCTTCTTGAGCTTCTACCGATGCTAAAAATTCTGCTAAATTCTTAGCCGAAATTTTAGATTGTTGTGTATGATTTGAAAAGCGTTTGCGTAACTCGGTACTAGCTAACTTCAGTTCTTTTTCTGAACGACCTTGGAGTTCTGCATAATATTGAGAGTTACACTCTACCCACTGTCCTAGAACAAAGGCGTAAGCGATGCCAATATTAAACGGGTCGTATCTTATCTGCACAGAGGTATTTTCAATTTGAGGATCGCGGAAACTATTAGACCAGTAGTATATGTAGTTAATTTTTACGCCGCGTCCAACTTGAACTTTTGCTTTTCCCTCTGAGGTTGTAGGTAGAGTAAGAATCTGAAAGTTTTCATCGTAAGGAATCATGCGGTGAACCCGACTGCCACCAATCGCCATACCCGCAGCAAACGCATCCCTCGGACTCTGGAAAAGTGCCGGATGTTCGTCTATATCATAAACTTGGTAAGCCCAAGCACAAAGATATTCATAAAGTAAACCAAGTGTCCATACAGCTTGATTTTTAGGGTTAACTGACTTGGTGACTTGGCGGACGTTACGAGTTATTTGTGTATTACCGAGTAAGTTATGGACAAATTGAGTATTGGAAGTTCCAAATAGGCGTTCGCAAACCGAACCAAAACGAGCTTTGGCTGGGGGTCTTTGCTTTTTTGTACATTCAAAAGTAGCTAGTAGTGTTTCAAAATAAACGCTGTGAAACTCTGCACCGTTATCTACCACTACAATTTGGGGAAGCCTGCCGTGACGCTTGACACAAATTCTTAGCACCATTAAGCAAGAACGATATGAGGGTGAGTCAAACGTTAGGTAAACTGCCAGCAATCGCCGTGAGTAAGCATCTACGAGAAATGTTGCCCAAGGTCTGCCAAGATTGCGACCTGTATCAGAGCAAACTAGCTCTACATCTAACTCAGTATGATCTATATGCCCAATTTCAAAAGGGCGATCGCCGTGTCTTGGGGTAGTTATAGCAAGCTCCCAATAGAAGGATTCATGCTGATAAGCGGCACGACGACCTTGGCGTTTTTTAGTCTGTTCGTAACCAGTCCGGCGTTGTACTTCTTTGGTAAATGCTTTATAGCTCGGAGCAATTACACCAGCTTGTTCACAAGCTCGAACTAAAGCCGCGTGAACCTCCCACATTCTTTTTTGTTTAAGAGTTTCATAGTCTTCTAAAATAAACTTCTCCATAATTGCTAAGGTGTCTTCGGGCAGCTTGCGCTGACGATTACCTTTGACACTGCGATGGGACAAAAGCCCAATGTAGCCGCAACCGTATTTTTGAATTGCAGTTAGATATTTAGCTTTCCAGTGACGAATGGTACGGGCTGGTATTGTTTCGTTTTCTGGGGGATGGCCATTTAAATAAGGTTCGATAGTTCTGTAGCGTTCAAGAGCTTCTGCTTGGTCTTCAGGACTAGCTTGATAAAATCGCTGCCAAGATTCTGTGCTAATAGCTGTTTTTTCTGGTGTTTGGAGACTTGTGATTTTTCCTTGGCGAACCAGATTCTCAAATATAGCTTTTTTGAGTTCAATTAACTGATTATTTTCTGCACCAAGTATAACCTCTGTTTCTCCAACATGGATGATATTTAAACCTTTGCCGTCCCAACTAACAGTTGCTCCAGTAACAATATTGACTACAGGAGAGATAGCCGGAAGACTTACACTTGGTTGCTCAACCATTAATCTAAAAGCACTAGCAGTTTGTTCGTCACGGAAGATTAGACATCTTTCTGGTTCAGCTAGTGGTGTAGCATTTAAATCAATATAGATTTGCTCTTGAATAATTAAGGTGTAGATATCGTCAGATTTAGCTCCTGTTGACCAATTGAGTAATTCTGCTAAAGTGATTCCTGGTTGAGATGACACAACTGCAAGTAATGATTGAGCGATCGCTTCTTCCACTACTAGAGATTCTGAGCGATAATAATCTTCTAAAAATTGCAGATTACGTTGCAGAACCCAATTGATTTCCCGATCTGAGCGAATGCGGTAATAAAGCCCAAATTGGTTAGCATAGTCTTCTCCTGGCGGGCAATGCCATTGATTATCTTCTTGAGAGTAAAAGTAACGATTGGGGTTTTTCTCTGCTAGTTTTTTCAAATCATGCTCAGTTTTACATTCTTCCCAACCAGCCGAATTGGTTCGGATGACAAAGAAATCTGGGGTGTGTAAAACGCCTAATCTACGTCCGTTACTTGCTTGATAGTCAAGTTTAATTTGCGGTGGTTGATCGTAGAATTCTAGAACATCTTCATCATGTTCTAACTGATAGATAATTGGCAGTTCAACCCGATGAGACTCAAATTGAATCGTGACTCCCATCTTGCGGCTAGGGTAGCGTCCCGAAACATTCTTGCTACCGCCACCAACGCGACGGGATGGCTCAGATGAGCGAACTTTCTCAATAATTTTTTGCCCTGCCTCGGATATTTGAAGGCGAGCAACCCATTGTTCAAATTGCTCTTTCATATACTCCTTAGTAAGCGCAAAGCGCTTTATTTTATGAATCTATCAAAATAAGACCATAAAGTTAGGAACTTGCTTGCCTGATGCTATACTACTTAACTTTATAACACTTATATTGTGCAAAAGTCCACTTATAGTAGATGGATTTAATGGCGATACTGGTTCAGTATTGTTTTGTGACGCAGAAACACTACAGTATTGAGTACCGCTTTGGCAAAGCCATTAGGCGGCGAAGGCGAGAGCTAGATTTATCCCAAGAAGAACTGGCTGAAAAGTCAGGACTTCATCGTAACTACATCTCAGGAATCGAAACCGGAGAGCGTAACCCTTCGTTAAAAAATATTGTTAAGTTAGCGGCAGCTTTGGAGATATCTGTCTCCGATCTCTTTGTTAATTACAGTATCGAGGTTAAGAGTGAATCGGAAACTAATCCCTAAAATTTAGCTGTTAAAACTAAAGTACCAGCGTTTAGGTTAATCCAAGAGGGATGACTATTTACTCAGAACATTGGAGCCTAAAACCTCTAGAAATCCCGCAACGGAGTCGGTTATTCTCTCTTGAACCTGTGGCAGTGGGAACTCCCTACGCAGAAAGTCTTAGTAGCTATCTCCATCGTTTGTCACAGGCGCACTGTTTAACCTCTCAGAAGCTCGTTATGGGAGAAATTGCGCCACTTATCCTCAAAGATGAGGATAAATCTGAGCTATTGGCAAAAAATCTGAGTCACCTATTGGGAAATAGTGATGCTAAACCCACTATCAACGGAATGCGAGAAATGACAGAAAAGTTAATCACTGTCTTAGAAGAGTTAACAATGCGTCAGGATTTACGCTTTTTGACCCTTTTAAGCTGGAAAGGAATGATTTATGACAAGGGATTATTTCGGAACTATCGCGCTTGGTGTCCTTGTTGTTGGGAAGAGTGGAGGCAGGATAACAAAACTATCTATGAACCATTATCATGGTCATTTAAAGATGTAGAATTTTGTTTGATTCACAAACAGCGATTAATAGAAGAATGTCCTCATTGTGGTTCGCGTTTACCTGTGATGGCTAGGCTTTCACCTGCGGGATTTTGTTCTCGTTGTTACGGGTGGTTAGGGCAGGAAATTAAAGGCGAAGAGGAAATAGAAAAATATCAAGTTAATATTCAAGGAATTAGCGAATTAATTGCACTTACTCCCCAATTAGGATATAAACCCATTCCAATCGAGTTAACGGGAAAATTACAATTAATTTTGTTAGTGTTTGAACAAGCTATTGGAAAGGATTTGAAGTTATTGGGAGATTTAGGGGGAATTATGGAATCGTTGAGGATAGCCTCAAGAACAAATCAAAGTCAACCTTATCATTTGGTAAAGTTGATTATTCCTGTGTGCGAAAAGGCGAGGATTAATGTATCTCAGTTGTTTGGGTCAGATTTTCAGGAATTGGGGAAGATATTGTTCGAGAGTTTTAATCTGGAATTAAAGTTGTAGATTTTGTGAAAAATATCGACCACAGGCAAAACCAGAAAAAAATAACTTCTGGAGTAGCAACTTTTTGCCATCGATTGTGAAGGGGGCGAAAGCAAAAAATTTTCGCCTGGGCAGATGAGTTTACCTTGGGATAAGCAGAGGGTGACGGAGAGTACGGAGGTACATGAGGTCGCAGAAAAATTTATTCAGGCAAACTGCTATATCCCCCAGTACCAGGTATTGGATTGGCGAAATGCTGGTAACTTTGTGCAAAAAAAGGGCTGTAATAAATATTTACAAACTTCTGAAAGCCTTAAATGTTAGACTTTACAAGTCTCTGCGCGAGAGAAGAGTCCCCGCAATAACGACCCAACGAATCCCGACGGCTCTCACTCCTTCCCCACTCCACCACCCAAGATGACGGGTATGAATTAAGGCAGGTAATGATGGCGATGATAACATCACATCTTTATCTTGAACATTTTTATTCTTGGACTTTTCCATTAACTCATAATAGCTCAACCAACTATATTGTTTCCAACCTACACGCTCACCAAAATTACCCCATTGTATATCACCATACTCTGGACTGCCTAAACTACGGTAAATTTCTGCTTGAATACTTATGCCAAATTGATTATTACTGTTTTGAAGCCAGAGTTGATCGATTTTCCTGAGAGTTTCACAGGGAAAATTCTTGAACAAATCGGCCCAATCTTGATATTTTTCTTCAACCATGACTTGGTAAAAAATCCAAGCAGTTTCTTCGTCTGCCTTTCGCCACTGCTTCTGCTGCAAATAATTTGCCAATGTGTCAAATAATCCATCTTCTACTAAGTCATCAGCACATTTTCTTAACTCAAATTCAAAACCTTTATCGGCTTCTGAGTTGTATTGAACTGCCAACATTTGAGAAAAGCCTTGCCTGAAACGTTTAGGATTTTCTTTATTAGCAAATTTCAACCGAAAAATCTCTTGCCATTTGTCTTCACTTTCATTATTTTCATTCCCCCATAACTGATGTAATTTATCGTGAGCTTTCTTGTAGAGAGAATAGACTTGTGGTGCTTCAGAAATTTGGATATTGGGGATAATATGGGGTAAAATTCGTGAAACTCGATAAACTCTATCTTCTGCTTTAACTTCAGGACTTACCTCAATTAGTCCCAAGTTTAGCCCCCTTTGTAATTGCTGTTGATAATTAGGAAGCTCATCACAAACTGCTTCTAAAGCTGCCATCGGTACAGGAATTTCGTAAATTAAGCAATAGCTAAGAATCTTCTGTAATTGCTCATCAATAAGCTCATATAATTCTTCCCAAATAATTTTGTCTTTCCACATTTCTGGACTTTGTTCTAGTTCTGTTAGTCTAGCTTCTGCATTTTGTTGACCTAAAATTTCATTATTCAGAAATTCCAACAAACGAGGATTGCCATCTGCTAATTCTAATGCCCGTTCTCGTAAATTTGCAGGGAGTTTATCAGGCTGAAAATTTTCTAAGCGATTGAGTTTTTTAGTCAGTTCAGACCCTTTAAGTGGTTGTAAGCCTTGTTTATAGAAATATTCCAATAAGTCAGAATCAAAATCATAGCGACAAGTAATAATAATCCTATTGTCAGTTCCCGTTTCTTGGATGGCTTCAACTAAAGCTTCTAATATCGGGGCTGGTTGAGGTTTAAGGATGTATCCACCAGCGCGGGGTTCAAGATTCCATTCAAAATCATCAAGAATCAGGAGAAACGGTTTTTCTCCCATATCTGCTAATTGACGAAATAGATAAATTAATCGGGATTTTAGTTGAATCTGACCATTTTCTAGATGGGGAATTAGTTCCAGTTGCGCTGGCTTAATCAGTTTATTCTTGAGTTTTTGAATCAAATAAGATTCATCTATTTGTCGCCACCAGAGAATTTTGTCATGTTCTGGCAACCTATCCCATAGTCGAGAGGCAATGGTACTTTTCCCCCATCCACCCATCCCGTGAATTAATATCCCTACTTTGTCAAAATCTGTCTTCAGAGTCCGCAAACAATTTTGTAACTGACGACGACGACCGACAAAATCCTCCCGTTTGGCAACCCTTAACCGATTTTCATCGTCTCTAAACTTTACTGTAGTAGAAGGTTTTGGCAGTTGCTTTCTTCCCCTTGTCCTTAAGGTCGTTACTAAGGCTTCCGGTAAAGTATTTGCCACATACAGCCGTAATTTATGCCAATCAGGGGTTTTTTGTTGAATCAGTGTTCGGTAGGTGGAAGATAAAGCCTGTGTCACCGTCCCCCCTTGTGACAATTCCCAATACAATTGACTAGCGGCAGCAGTAGCATCGGTATCGCGGACATTCTGACCCCAACCTAGTACAGCAGTTGCACCCATATTCAATAATTCTTCTGCCATTGAGGGAACTGCACCATCAGCCGAGTAACCTGTACGGCAACCAGAGAGGAAAATTAAAGACGGAAATCGAAATTGCAGGGCATTGTAAATATCGGCTGTACTGCTATCAACTCGGTTGCCATATTCATCTTCAGTCAGAAAGTAGGACTTTTTATCTTTATAAGTTGCATGACCTGTTAAATGAAAGATATCAAAGTATCCTGTTTCATATTCCCGAACTACATAACTCAACTCTGTTAAACAGCCACTTTCTTCTACTCTCAAATCTATTGGGGTGCGTGCGGTTGCCTGTAAGATTTTCCCTTCCTCAGCTTCATAATCTAATTCGGGTTCAACTTCTAACGGTGATGTTGCCATAAACAGCACATTCAGGGGGCGATTTTGAGGAGAGTTAGCTGTAGTTATGGCTTTACCATTGGATACCCACCGCACGGGAATAATTGGGGGTGTTTTCTCTACTAAAAAACTATGACCATCATGCAGAAGTTCCCAAGGTAAATGAGCTAGTCCTTTATCTGTGGCGATCGCTATAATCAAACCTTGGGGATGTGGTTCTTTCAAAGCATTAGCTAAAATGCGATCGCTCTTGTCTAGCCAGTTGTAAAGTGCTTGCCCTGTGGTAGCATAATCCACCGGGAGACGGGTGTAGTAGTCTGTTTCTACTTGATCACTTAACCCTTTGATTTCAGCCAGAGGCAGTCTATGTTCCTTGTAATCAGCAGGTTTGTCCCAAAAATAGCGTAAAGAAACATAATCCCGTCCTTGCAGGGTCAAACTAATGTGGAGAATCTTCATTGCTACTTGTAGGTTTCTAGAATCTCTTTGATTTGCTCTACTGTTGCGTCTTTGAGCAGTAATCGCCGATTGTCATCAGTAACAATTAAAACTTTCTCAATCCTGGCACTAGTTGGGTCATGTAAAGACTTCTGATACTTCTCCTTCCACTTGTGAATGCTCTCTGCAACGGTCAATGTTCCACTCACAATTCCCACAATCGTGGCTATGGTGGCTAAGGTTCCTTCCCGCTCGACTTCTTCTATGGTTTGATAGCTTCCTTCTAGTCCCTCAATTGCTAAAAGTTCTTCTGTAGCGGTTACTGCATCTCGTCCTTGGATTTCGATTTTCATATTGCCAAATCTTTAAATAAAAATTTCGGATAGAGAATATTAGTTAAATGGCGTTTATATTTGTACTGAAAGTATTTTTGACCAAACCTTTTAGCTCTAACATTTGAGCTTCCAATGCTGCTACTCTCTGGCTCAACGGAATTTCTTCGCTTGCATCCAGGTACTGAGCCAAAGCATTTAATATCACTTCGGTTTTGGTTAAGTGAGTCTCAGCAATGTAGATTTCTAACCGCTTGTGAAGATTAGTTGGTATTCGGATACCAATAGAAATATTAGACACTAGTAGAGGAGGTTAGAAACTGTTTAACAATGTAGCACGAGGTTGACATCCCATCTGGGCATCTATCTAAAATTTTTACATTCCTTGGAAATGCGCGATCGCTCTCCAAATACCTTGAGAATGCACAGCAGTTATACTCCAAAGTAGCCTTCCTACTTCAGCAGGTGGTAACATTTGGGCTAACTTGTCTGCATCTAGTTGTACTACAGATGCGATCGCCTGCTTTGAGAACTGTTTTATTCTTCCTCCCCAAGCTCACCAAGAGCGTCATCAAATTTGTTGATGATGTCGAGTAATTTTGATACGACTCGCGCAAAGATTTTTTTACGCTCTAATAATTTCGGTTTTTCGTTGCAAGCATTCAACACGGTTTCTCTTAACGGTTCTTTGCCAGAAAATTTGTAGTCGGAAATCATTTGATTAACGGCTTCGATCTTGAGGTTCTCCTCTAGGCAGAGTTGCTGAATCGCTTCAACGCGTTCTTGAGTCCAGAAGTCTTGAAAGACGGTTTCGACTTTTTCTTCGGGTTCAAGGGTGGGTAGCCGCTCTTCGATAAATTTCTCAAGCAGATCCCGCTTGCTGCGTAGTTGGACTTCTTTCCCGATTAACTCAAGGATAGACGCTTTCTGATTTTGGTAATCTTCCTGGGTAGCATCATCCTTGATGTCTCGCTGGAGGTTAGCCAGCAGCTTAAGAATATAGGAAACGTTAATTTCGTCTCGCTGGATCAGTTCCAGTTCAAAATCGACTTCCTCAACCAAAGATTCTTTCTCGTCATCGGGTTTGGATCGCGTTCTATCATAGATGTCCAGATATTTGCTTTTATAATCTTCAAAGGTTTGTTCATCCAGATTCAAGTCGGAAAAACTAAACTCAGTGAATGATTTACTTACATTCTGTAAACGGATAAGATTACGAAAGGCTTTAACGAACTCAACTTGGTCGTCTTCACTAATAAGCTTATTGACATCGTTAGGAATAGTGGCGATCGCTCTCAGTTCTTGCACACCTTTATTAAATTCCTCAATGTAGTAATCGTAGGGTTCAATGAAAATTTCTTCGCTGGCGTTGGTGTCGGAAAAGAGGGCAACGGCTTGATCAGTATTCTCTTTGAGGTTACGGAAAGAGACGATATTCCCTTGGGATTTAAGTTCGCCCAAAATGCGATTAGTGCGGGAGTATGCTTGAATTAATCCGTGATACTTCAGATTTTTGTCAACGTAAAGTGTATTGAGCTTTTTGACATCAAAACCCGTGAGAAACATATTGACGACTAACAGAATATCAGCGCGTTCCTGATCCTGAAAGTTTTCTCGATCGCGGTCTTTCATCCGCTTGGCGATGTCTTTATAGTAGGCATAGAAAGCCTGACTATCTTTGGCGGAATGTTGGGTTTGGTACATCTGGTTATAGTCCGCGATAAATTGATTGAGTTTGTCGCGGCTATGGCTGCGGTTGCTTGTATCTGCGCTGATATTAAAATCAGGTTCTCCAATTAAGCCGTTTGCATCTTGGTCTTCTTCGTTATAGCCAGGGGTAAAAATCGTGATCACTCGTAGATCATGTAATCCCTGTTTTTGTTTGTTTTTGAACGTGTCGTAATAGGTAATTAGGGTGTCTACGCTGCTGGCGCAGAGCATAGCCGAGAATTTTCTTCCGTGGGTTTTACGGTTATGGTTGGCAATAATCCAATCGACAATTAGAGAAATTCGGTCGGGATTTTCAAAGAATTCTCGGTCTAATTTTGGCTCTGTGATCAGCGTGCCGTCTTTGCGTTTGATTTTGCCCCAATACTCGACGGAAAATTTAAGAACGTTTTCATCGGCGATCGCATTGGTGATCACATATTTATGCAGACATTCCTGGAATAGGTCTTTGGTAGTGCGTTTACCGTGTTCGTTGCTAGCAGCGTTATCGGCAAAGATGGGAGTCCCGGTAAAGCCGAACATTTGGGCTTGGGTAAAGAATTTGACGATATTTTTGTGGGTTTCGCCAAATTGGGAACGATGGCATTCGTCAAAAATAAACACAATGCGCTTATCTTTGAGCTTCTCCATTGCGATTTGATGGCTTTGGGATTTGATCGCTCGGTTGAGTTTTTGGATAGTGGTCACAATGAGGCGATTATCCCCAGCCATTTGTTCTACCAGTTGGCGTGTGTTGTCAGTGGTGTCTACGCAGTCGGGGCTGAAATAATTAAATTCTCTGCTGGTCTGATAATCGAGGTCGGCGCGATCGACGACGAACAGCACTTTATGCACTTTGGGTATTTGGGTGAGAATTTGGGCAGCTTTGAAGCTGGTGAGGGTTTTGCCTGATCCGGTGGTGTGCCAGATATAGCCATTTTTATCGGTATCCTTGACTCGCTCAATGATGGCTTCTACTGCGTAGTATTGATAAGGGCGCAGTACCATCAGCACTTTGTCGGATTCGTGCAGGACGATGTATTTACAGATCATTTTGGAGACATGGCATTTCTCCAGAAAGCTGTCGGCGAAGTCTTCTAGTTGGGTTATGAGGTTGTTTTCTTGGTCTGCCCAGTAGAAAGTTTGTTTAAATTCTTGTTTGCGGTTGTTGGCGTAGTAGCGGGTATTGACACCGTTGGAGATGACGAAAATTTGGACATATTGAAACAGTCCATTGTCTGCGCCGTAGGAATGGCGTTGGTAGCGGTTGATTTGGTTGAAAGCTTCTTTAAGTTCCAGTCCTCGGCGTTTCAGTTCAATTTGCACGAGGGGTAAGCCGTTAATCAGCAAGGTTACGTCGTAGCGGTTTTTGTAATTGCCTTGCTGGGTAATCTGGTTGGTGACTTGATATTGATTTTGACACCAGTGTTCGGTGTTGAGGAATTCTAGGTAAAAGGTAGTGCCATCGTCGCGGCTGAGTTCCATTTTGTCGCGGAGGCGTTTGGCGCGATCGAAGACATTGCCTTTGTCGAGGTAGTTAAGGATTTGCTTAAATTCTCCGTCGCTAAACTGGGTTTTATTATGTTTTTCCAGTTGGGCTTTCAGGTTGGCTTTGAAATTTTCGGCATTGCTAAGGGTGACGGGTTCGTAGCCTAATCCTGTTGTTAGACGTTCAATCAGTTTTTGTTCAAGTTCGGCTTCGGTTTGGGGCATAGGGGCATAGGGG
>NZ_WBKL01000021.1:0-237 GCF_015714705.1 Nostoc sp. NZL
ATGAGTCTTTGATACTCGTGAATGAGTCTTTGATACTCGCCGATGAGTCTTTAATACTCGCCGATGAGTCTTTGATACTCATGAAAATGACAGCAATTTTCACTAGTGCGGAATACACATAATTGTAGGGGCACAATCCCGTATTTCTCACAAGCTTCAGGCGTTTGATGGAGCAGAGGGGCGGAGGGGCAGAGGGGCAGAGGGGAAAGAACTTGGTATTTGAACTCTCCCCCGCTC
>NZ_WBKL01000022.1:0-59085 GCF_015714705.1 Nostoc sp. NZL
TCGTAATTCGTAATTCGTAATTCGTAATTCGTAATTCGTAATTCGTAATTCGTAATTCGTAATTCGTAATTCGTAATTCGTAATTCGTAATTCGTAATTAAAGAGGGTATAGCAGCCCACGGTGAATTAAAAATTCAGTGTCAACAAGACATTTGTTGAGAGTTCAAGCTTCCACTGATAGCGTAGCGGTAGCAAGTCCGCCAGCGTTATGATCTAATTACGAATTACGTTAGCGCAGCGCGAAGGAGTCCGCCAGCGTCATTATCAATTACGAATTGTTTTGACTATTTCCTTTTGGGATAAGCTCCTGACTGTACTCTGAAGGTTTGAATTTTACCGCTGCGGTTGACTTCGATAGCTATTATGTCCCCAACTGTGCTGGACTCTACGAACTTCTGAACTTGGGCTGAGTTTTTGACTGGTTTACCGTTAACTTTTTGAATCACATCTCCAGGAAGCAGTCCTCCACGCTTGGCTGGGGAATCCTCTGTGACTCCTTTAATCACAATTCCAGCTTCCTGCTGAATGTTCAGTTGATTTTCTTGATTAATCTGTTGTTTTCTGATGGGAGAAAGGTCTGCCATTTCAATTCCCAAGAACGGATGTTCTACACGCCCTTTGGTAAAAAGTTCATTGGCGATGCGGGCGGCGGTTTCAATGGGGATGGCAAAACCGAGTCCTTGAGCATCAGCGCGGATAGCAGTGTTAACACCAATTACTTCGCCTTGGGCGTTTAACAAGGGACCACCAGAATTACCAGGGTTAATTGCGGCATCAGTTTGGATAAAGCTGACTCGCTTATCTGGGACACCAACTTGAGTGCTGGTGCGATCTGTAGCACTGATGATGCCAATAGTGACAGTATTATCTAAACCCAGAGGATTGCCAATAGCGATCGCCCATTGTCCTGGTATTAAGTTTTGCGAATTGCCCAACTTTACTGTCGGTAAATGGCTCGCTTTTATTTTCACTACTGCCACATCTGTAACAGAATCAACTCCTACCACCTTCCCCTCTAGACTGCGACCATCTTTGAGGGTGACTTGTACTGTATCTGTATCTGCCACTACATGAGCATTGGTGAGTAATTCTCCATCTTCGCTCAAAATAAATCCCGAACCTGTACCGCGCTCAATGCGTTCTTGGGGAATTGGTTGCTCATCCTCTCCAAAGAATCGCCGCAAGAGGGGATTTTTCAATGCATCAGAGATGGGATTGGCGACTTTGCGAGTGGCGTTAATTCGTACCACAGCTGGGCCAACTTTTTGCACTGCCGTCGCAATAAAATTCACATTATCGCCCCCAGTAGCACCAATCGCTCCGTTAGAAGAATTTGGCACTACCGATTCTGGAGGCGAAGCCATTGTTACATTTTTTAACTGTCGGAACGAGGGATTTTGTAGCAGGAGATAGCGACTACCAAATAAACCTGCACCACAGCCGAACACCAGTAAGAACACATAAACGCCCAGTTGCTTTAAAGATAACTTCATAATCATTCTGCTTAAGGACAACAATGCAGTTGCTAATTTCTAAGTGTAGTCAAGCTAACGGTAAGTGGACAGATCAATTTACGATCAATTGGTCATAGGGCATGGGGTATAGGGGATTTGTACTGAGCGTTGCCGTCAAGCCTGCGGCATAGCTACGCTTAGGGCGCAGCCTCTCATAGAGAAGTATTAAGCATTGATTCTTCTCCTTGTCTCCCTCTGCTCCCCACTTCTCACACTCTCCATCTAAAATCTAAAGTTAATGCGCTCTTGACCTTTATACATGACTTTACCCTTTCGTCAACTGTTTCTCTGTAGCTTAGTTAGCGCCTTGAGCCTAGTATCCATACTGCCAAACACCAACAGCGCCAACGCTGCTGTGGGTGGTTGTCCAACTCCAGCTCTATCTCGCTTCCAACGCCATAAAGTTGTTCGTGGCGAAACTTTGGAGAGCATAGCGCAGCGCTACAATCTCATGCCTACAACTATTATTGGCATGAATCCAGCTTTACAGAATGGTGCGATGTCTACGGCGCGTTCCACCTACGTAGCCGTTGGTAGTGTACTTCAAATTCCTCCCTACAATGGGATTGTAGTCGAAGTGCCTCGTAGTCAAACTTGGCGACAAGTAGCGGCACAATACAAAGTTCGTGCTGATAGCCTTTTTGAGGTGAATGGCTGCCAACAAGACCCCAGAGTTGTGTTTGTTCCGGGGGTAAATTGGTCACCCAATGGTGTTGTAACTAAGTCCCCTTTACCTACTGATGCAGGTACGCCAAACCGTGCATCCCTGTCTGGATACCCCTTGGCACAAGTAGTAACTGTGGGATTACCTTACGGCTGGCAAATTAATCCTGCTACAGGTGAAGTTTTCTTTCATAGTGGTGTTGATTTGTTAGCACCAGTTGGTACAGATGTGCTAGCGATCGCACCTGGAACTGTAGCTTTTGCTAATGACCAAGGTTCCTATGGCAAGTTGGTCATTATTAACCATAGTGGCGGACTTCAAAGCCGCTATGCCCAGCTTGACAATATCAAGGTTACTGTCGGTCAGCAGGTGAGCAAAGGAGACTTACTGGGAACAGTAGGTACTAGTGGAAAACCAACCTCCAGTCAATCACATCTCCATTTTGAAGTGCGTTCTAGCTCATCTCTCGGTTGGGTAGCACAAGATCCAAAAGGTTATTTGAAGAAATGAGGGATTAGGGATTAGGGAGTGGGGAGTGGGGGATGAGCAAGCAGGAGGAGATAGGGAGACAAGAGGATAGAATAACCATGCCCTATGCCCTATGCCCCATGCCCAAATGCTATTGATTTGCTAGATTTTACGATGTGCATTCCTGCCTCTGAAAATCTTGTAAATGCCGCATCTGCCTGTTCCGTGTAGTCCACAATATCTAGAACGACAACGGGGGAAGTGCAATCTTCTAGTAAATAGATTTTTTGAGCAAGGGTAGCATCTACCTGTTTAATTTCTGTTAATAAATCCTCAATTGTCCACGCAACACAATGACTTTTAGCTTGCCCACCAATAATTACAGCATCAAATTCTAAAAGTTGCTTAATCAGGCGCGTGTTTTTTTGAGCAAGTGGACGTTGTTCAAAATCTTCTAACACTTCTGGACGTAAGATGGAATAGTTTTCTGTTAATGGGTTCTCACCTTTTATTTCAAATTGCGTTTGACTCTGACGAGCAATGCCGTGAAAAAATATTGCTTCTTCTACTGAAGAAACTAAAGCATGACCAATGCCGCCCAACATAGAATGATAAGGCCAAATTGTGAGGGGATATTTACCGTCTTGGCTTAGTTTTTTAACGTAATGGTAAGTATGTTTTTCTAATAATTCATAATTTCCATTAGTAACACTGTCAGCAACTGCTGGGTTAACTCTCCAGATTCCTTGTTCGATATCTGTTAGGGTGATGTTAGTCGCTGCTGGAGTAGGATGTTCTCTGGCGGCGTTCACCCAAAAGATGGGATGAAAGATTTGCGTTGCTGTGTGGGTGTCTAGGGTGGGTACAATTTGTGTAATTACTCCCAAATTCCGATATATAAATTCACACAATCTGACGTTATCATCCACTGCCCCTTTCCCAGATTTTCCACCTACAAATAATTCAAATCCTGGGATACAGAAGGTGTTTTGGACATCAATTAATAGTAAACAAATCCTGGTTTTATCTAAAGATGCTGGTTTGATGTCGTGCTTTTGTGCCCATATTTCGCCTGCTGCTGCACATTCTTGGTAAGGTACGCGCCATACTTCTCCTACCTTATTGGAGTTAAAATGTGGGGGAATTGGTAGTTGGGTTGTTGTTTGGGTATTCATATAATTCTATATTTATGTTGTAATTATTAAGCTTGCCCTTAGTTAAATATAATATAATGCTTTACTTAGAAAAACTCATTATGGGAACCTAAAGTGAGCAACAAAATTTCTTCCTCTACTGATTCATAATTTGTAACAAATTTAAATAAAATTCGATTACGATAATCAATATTGCTAAAACATAAATTTAGCTAGCGCTCTCATCTAAACTCCGCAACATCACCAACCGTTCATCTAACCATTCATCTGTAAACCAACCATAAGGCAAAACATCGCCAACCGCATTTGTGTTAATTCCCATAAACTAAATATGAGCAGCTTTCACAAACATAAGAATTGATATTAGCGTTCTTTTAAGACAGTCGCTACGCCTAGATTTATAAAAACAAAATCGGAAACATTGGTTTCTGAATTTTATCTCGTGAGAGTCATAGAACAGCGTTAGCTTTGAGTGTGAGAGTGTTATGAAAGCAAACTATCTCCAAGGAGTTTAGCCTGATGGAAACAGCAGATGTCATTGTGATCGGCAGTGGTCAAGGAGGCATTCCACTGGCGGCTGATTTTGCCAATGAGGGACGTAAGGTTGTCTTGTTTGAGCGGGATGCTTTAGGCGGCAGTTGCATCAACTATGGCTGCACTCCGTCTAAAGCGTTCTTAGCAGCCGCTCATACAGCAGGGCGATCGCGCCAGGGCAAGAAGTTAGGCATCCACACGGAGATTGAAGTGGATTTTCCCGCTGTCATGGAGCGAGTTCGGGGAATCCGCAGCAGCTTTAATCAAGGGATTCGCAAGCGATTGGAGACTGCGGGTGTCAAAGTCATTTGTGCCGAAGCTTCCTTTGTGGGAGAACGGACGGTTAAAGGTGGGGATGTTACCATTCAAGCTCCTCTGGTAATCATTAACACGGGCACCTCATCACTGATTCCTGACATTCCCGGACTTGTAGGAACTCCCTACCTGACCAACCGCAACTTCTTTGACTTGAACACCTTGCCAGACCGTTTATTGGTAATTGGAGCCGGCTATATTGGCTTGGAATTGGGACAAGGACTCGCGCGTTTGGGCAGTCAGACCCACTTAATTGTCCGTGGCGATCGCGTCCTTGGGCAGGAAGAGCCTGATGTCAGCGAGGTCTTAGCAGAAGCATTAAAGCTGGATGGGATTAAGCTCCATTTTGGAGTTAATGTAAATCACGTTGCCCATGAGAATAATGTGTTTAGGCTGACCCTGAGCAGTGGCGAACAACTCCAGGGAGAAGCGTTGCTGGTTGCGATTGGACGGAAACCCAATACAAGTGCATTAAATACAGCCACCAGCGGAATTGAGCTAGACGATCGAGGGTTTATTAAAATTGACGACCAGTTCCATACCACCTGTTCTGGAGTCTATGCGATCGGGGATGCTGCCAAACAGCCTGCCTTTACGCATGTGTCGTGGGAGGACTATCGCCGCTTAAAAGCAATTTTGTGTGGAGAAAACCGGACACGGAGCGATCGCGTCCTTGGCTATGCGATCTATACAGAACCCCAGGTTGGACGAGTGGGTATGACGTTAGAACAGGCTCAGAAACAAGGCATCAATGCGTGTGCTGTCACCTTACCCATGAGCCAAATTGCCCGTGCGATCGAGTGGGGGCATGACCTTGGATTTTATCGTATGGTGATTGACAGCGACACAGACAAAATCCTGGGAGCAGCCCTGGTGGGGTACGAAACTGCTGAACTGGTGCATGTATTTTTATCCCTGATGGAAGCAGGAGCAACTTGGCAGTTATTAGAGCGATCAGTTCACATCCATCCCACCTATGGTGAAGCTTTACCCAGTCTGGCACGGTTGCTGCTTGGAGATAACATGCCAGGGTGTCCGAATATGTGAAGAGGTTTTCTCTTCTTTATTTCTCCAGCCACGCCGATAAACCCGCAAAATATACTTTTTTCTCTCAGCTTCGACTAGATAAATATCGTTTAGCCCTCGCTTGTATAACTTACAGCTATGAGCCGGAAGAATCGGATAGTCACGGAGTACAGTTGTAATTCAAGCTGCACCAGTAAGAATTGAGCGAATTACAGGTATCAAAGATTGCTCCATACAATTGTCGTGTTGCTGATAGTATTTATAACTCAGCAAAAGAGCGATAACTTCTCTACGAGACGCTGCACGAACGTTCAGCTTCTCTATGAGACGCTCCGCGAACGCTAACACTACTCACTTAGAAGAGCTTTTAAGCAGCATATCTTTAAATTGCTCTTTATTTCTTTGCCTGTCTCATTCTCCATTTTTTTTCTACCTAAATTGTCCAAAAAAGTCGTAGCTGTGGCAATCTGGGAAACAGAGATTTATCAAATCTAATATTTTAGTGACAGCAAATTTACCTAATCAGGTTATGCAAACTCTGCCCATAGTAGATACTTCAAATACTACATCCAGTCAACCTAGCTTTGATACAACTATCAAGCGGCGTAAAACCCGTCCCGTTAAGGTGGGAAATGTCACCATTGGCGGTGGCTACCCCGTTGTAGTGCAGTCGATGATTAACGAAGACACTCTTGATATTGATGGTTCCGTGGCTGGTATTCGTCGTCTGCACGAAATTGGCTGCGAAATTGTCCGCGTCACAGTGCCGAGTATGGCTCATGCTAAAGCTTTAGCAGAAATTAAACAAAAATTAATAAAAACTTACCAAGACGTGCCCATTGTGGCTGATGTCCATCACAATGGGCTAAAAATCGCTCTGGAAGTCTCTAAGCACATAGAAAAAGTGCGGATTAATCCGGGCTTGTATGTTTTTGAAAAACCCAACGTCAATCGAACCGAGTATACTCAATCAGAATTTGAAGAAATTGGCGAAAAAATCCGCGAAACCTTAGAACCTCTGGTAGTTTCTTTGCGCGACCAAGGTAAATCGATGCGAATTGGGGTAAATCACGGTTCCCTTGCTGAAAGGATGCTATTTACCTACGGTGACACCCCAGAAGGCATGGTGGAATCTGCCATAGAATTCATTCGTATTTGTGAATCTTTGGATTTCCGCAACTTGGTAATTTCCATGAAAGCCTCACGAGTACCGGTGATGCTAGCCGCTTATCGCCTGATAGCCAAACGCATGGATGAACTGGGTATGGATTATCCGCTACATTTAGGCGTTACGGAAGCCGGTGATGGCGAATACGGGCGAATTAAATCCACGGCTGGTATTGCTACCTTACTTGCTGATGGCATTGGCGATACAATTCGCGTCTCACTTACAGAAGCACCAGAAAAAGAAATTCCCGTTTGTTATAGCATTCTCCAAGCTTTGGGATTGCGAAAAACGATGGTGGAATACGTCGCTTGTCCTTCCTGTGGACGCACTTTGTTCAACCTAGAGGAAGTGCTGCACAAAGTCCGGGAGGCCACTAAACACTTAACTGGTCTTGACATAGCGGTTATGGGTTGCATTGTCAATGGGCCTGGAGAAATGGCGGATGCTGACTATGGTTATGTTGGCAAAACACCTGGTTACATTTCTTTGTATCGTGGTCGAGAAGAAATAAAAAAAGTCCCAGAAGATAAAGGTGTAGAGGAATTAATTAACCTCATTAAAGCTGATGAACGCTGGGTAGAACCTTAAATGGAGTGGGGGCAGGGGGAAACAAGGAGAATAACCAAATGCCCCATGCTCAAAAATTTTGTATCTTTAAATCACCAAGGTCGCTGGATTGTCAAGTATTTTGTTTAAATTAGGAATACATGCTCGGTCTGTACAGTGGTAGCCTGTGTTAGATTGAGCATACTGACTATATATTTTCCCTCTGACGCAGCTGTCATTATGGTGATTACAAAAAGTAGGCTTGTTTTGGGTGCTACGGCAGTGACACTCTCCACGATCGCTGTTACTAGCCTTGGCATTCATTCGCGAGGTCAGGCTTTATTTAAAGCAAGTCCCAAAGAATTGGTAGATGAAGTTTGGCAAATTGTTCAACGCCAATATGTAGACGGTACTTTTAATCAGGTAGATTGGCAGGCTGTTCGTAAGGAGTACTTAAGCAAGTCCTACAGTAATCCGCAGGAAGCGTATAAGTCCATTCGGGAAATGCTCAAAAAGCTAGAAGACCCATACACCCGGTTTATGGACCCAGCGGAATTCAAAAATATGCAAGTGGATACCTCTGGAGAACTCACAGGGATTGGGATCACGATCAGTCAGGATGAAAAAACCAAGCAATTGGTTGTAATTGCGCCAATCGAAGATACACCAGCATTTAAAGCTGGTGTTTTGGCAAAAGATGTCATCCTTAAAATCGACAACAAAAGCACCAAGGGGATGGATACCAATCAGGCAGTATCCCTGATTCGAGGTGAAGCAGGATCGCAAGTCAGCTTAACGATTCAGCGCAATGGTCAGACAAAACAATTTGACATCAAACGGGCGCGGATTGAAATCCATCCAGTTAAATATTCCCAAAAGAAAACTCCAGCAGGTAACGTTGGCTACATTCGCCTGAACCAGTTCAGCGCCAATGCTAGTAAAGAAATGCAAAGCGCCATCAAAGATTTAGAAAGCAAACGGGTAGCTGGATATATCCTTGATCTACGTGGAAATCCAGGCGGCTTACTTTTCTCTAGTATAGATATTGCCCGGATGTGGCTGAATAAAGGCACAATTGTTTCCACCATTGACCGTCAAGGTGAGCGAGAGCGAGAAGTGGCAAACGGACGTGCTCTAACAAATAAACCGTTGGTAATATTAGTGGATAAAGGTTCAGCTAGTGCCAGCGAAATCCTTTCCGGGGCGTTGCAGGACAACAAACGTGCTACTTTGGTAGGAACTCAAACCTTTGGTAAGGGATTAGTGCAATCGGTGCGTCCCCTAGAAGATGGTTCAGGATTAGCAGTGACAATTGCTAAATACCATACGCCCAATGATAGAGATATTAATAAGCATGGTATTGATCCAGATATAAAGGTAGATTTGACAGATGCCCAGCGACAGGATTTGTGGCTCAACGAACGTGATAAACTCGCTACCCTCGCAGACCCCCAATTCGCTAAAGCAGTGGAAGTGATAGGTAAAAAAATTGCTGTTAAAGGCACAGCCACAGCAGAAAAATGAAGAGTTAGGAATAAAGTTAGGAGTGAATAGTTAGGAGTTAGCAATAAAATCCATCATTGCTAACTCCTAACTTATACTGGTTGGCACTTTCCAGACCTAATAAGTCCGACACGCCGAGCGATCGCTTCTCCTTGCGAACTAAAAGGCCCCCACTGTTCTATAGTTTCTAGATCATCGTCTGCAACTTTGTCGCTGGCGAAGATTTCGCAGTTACCAGCAGAATATTTGACAATATACCAAGTTTGTGATTCATTCATGCTTGAAATAAAAAATTTGTTTTTTACTGTAAAAATTTTACGGCATAGATAGAAGATTTTCGCACAGATGCGATCGCACCGAAGTTAATTGCCAAAGTCATTTGGATATGATTTAGACATAGCTCTTGTAACGGCGTAGAATTTTCTCTACTGACAGAATATCGTTACTAGAGCTTTTTGGCTGGTGCAAATTCGTTTCACGCCAAGCAGCATATCATCATCCTGTAGACCAATTAATTCTCCAGGATGATTGATTATATGGAAACGCAAGGTTTCGCTTTTCTACAGAATTTTTGATTTTGTTTTGGTGCATTGGGTAGTTTACCACAGTGGAAAAATAACTACAGTCATAAATTTGTTATTTGTCCTTGGCTAACTACTCATGAATTTTAATCAAAAGATAAAGTGTATTTAAACAAGTAGATGAATTAATGTATGTAATACTTTTGAAATTAAGTGGATTGATATGCGTTTACCTATCATTATCAGTGCTGGATTATTGCTATCTTTAGGTTTTAACCTACCAGTAATGTCCAAATCTCCCATAGAGATAGCACAATCGCTAGCGAGTAATAATAACTTGAATTTAAGGCGATTACAATTTAATCGCCATTTGTGGAATCAGCAAAATATTTCCAACTATCGCTATACATTTAGTAATGGATGCTTTTGTATACCCGATGCTAGGGGGCCAGTAGTCATTGAAGTCCGTAATGGTCAAACAATTTCCATTACTTCTGTAGCTACAGGTGAAGTAGTTAATCCAGAATTCTTTCAAAACTACAAAACAATTCCTAAGCTGTTTAATGTGATTCAAGATGCTATCAACCGTCAAGCCTTCAGCCTGAATGTGAGTTACAGCCCTGGACTTGGCTATCCAACCCAAATTGAGATCGATTACAACAGCCAGATAGCTGATGAAGAAATATATCTCACAATTGAGAATTTTGAGGAAATTAAATAGCCACCGCAACCAGAAAATTAGATATTAAGGCAATAGATACCGATAACCTTCATCATTAACTGCTGGCGTTCAAGTTTCTATATGCTGGTGTGTGAATATTTTAGAGGAAAAGGCGATCGCACTAGATCGCCCTCATTTATCCCATCAATTAAATTTCCTCTCAGAGAAAATATTGGCGTTGCTGATTAGATGCATGAATCTTAGTGTAGAGATGCAAAATTTTCAGGACTTATGTAAAAATCCTCTCAAACTCTCATTCCTCCGTGACCTCTGCGTAAGTCCTAATTTTAAGCTATCGCTCATCAAGAAAGTAAGTTTTTTAATTGTTAACTCTTGCCGAATCGAGATTTGCGGCTATTGTGTCACTACATATTTATCATTAGAAAAATCTTTATTTTTGTATCACTGAATGCTTGATATTGAAGCGAAGAACTTGGACACTGTTTTTGTCATCAAGAGTACAAAAACGTGAAAAAAATCAAGATTTTCAAATTTCTACTGCCATTTGTAACGGTAGTTTTATTCATAGTTGGGTTGGCACAGATTGTACCAGCCCAGTCATCAGTAAGTGTTCACCTAACCCTTGGTAACCCCAGCAACGCTGGAACTTCTAGCCAAAATAACTACTTGTTGGTAAAACCACAGTATGTAATTGGCTACAACTGCGGAACAGGTAGACCAAATTGGGTGTCTTGGCAGTTGAATAGTAGTTGGTTAGGTAGCACACCGAGGCAAGATACTTTTCGGGCTGATACAACACTTCCTTCTGGGTGTTATCAAGTTCAATCTACCGATTTTAGTGGAAGTGGGTTTGATCGTGGTCACATGACACCTAGTGCTGACAGGACTAGTAATGTTACTAATAATTCTGCCACTTTTTTGATGAGCAATATGATTGCTCAAGCGCCAGATAACAATCAGGGAATTTGGGCAAACCTAGAGGATTATGCCAGAACTCTAGTAGGACAGGGTAAAGAACTCTACATCATATCTGGTGGATATGGGATGGGCGGTACTGGTTCTAACGGAACGTTCTATACAATAGCTAATGGACGGGTTCAAGTCCCTAACAGAACCTGGAAAATTATTGTTGTATTAAATACTCCCGGTTCAGGCCTTGGTGGCGTGACAACCAGTACGAGAGTTATTGCTGTCAATATTCCCAACGCTCAAGGGGTGCGAACAGCGAATTGGAGAAACTATCGGGTTAGCGTTGACTCATTAGAATCCCTAACTGGATACAATTTTCTCTCACAAGTTTCAACATCTATTCAGTCTGTAATAGAAGCGCGAGTGGATAATTTATAAGTTGGGATAATTTTAAAAACGAGAAAGCCTAGCTGCACAGATGGCTAGGCTTTTATTTAAATAAATTTCCCAACTGCTTACTAGGTTTCAACCAGTTTTGTTACTACTCCAGCTAAGTCACCGTCTTTAGTTTGTCCTATGATATAAGCGTCAATATTTATTTGTCCAACACGATAAACGCTGATATCACTAAGATTATCTTTAAGCGTCTGGATAAGCGTTTGAAACTTTTCAACATCTTTTTTCTGTAATTCATTGTGCCACTCTTGTTCAAATGCACAATTACGAAAGAGATATTCCAAGTCTACTATTTCTACTGGCAGGTCTTGAGAACCTGTTAGCTGTAAAATTTTTTCCTGGGTTGCAGGTGCAGCACCTTTCCACTGAACAACCTCAAAAGGGTAATCCGACTCGCTCATCATTAACAAGCCAGTACTAGCTTCCTTCAGTTTTTCGACAATTTCACCGCTCATAGTCATCAGTTTCTAGCAACGCTCATACTGTATCATTCAACTAGCAGCAAAGTGGAAATGAGAAATTTTTAATATTTTGTATTATGAGCACTACAAATTACAGATTCTTTATATCCAGCTGTAGCAATTTAGTTTACTCATGTAAACTAAAAATAAAGTTATGTTTTGAAGTGTTAGGTCGAACCCATTGATACCTAATCGCTAAAATTGAGGACGCTCTATAAAATTAAGAACACCCTTTATGAGTGTCCTTATATAGAAAATCAATATGGATTCTAGATAAATCAAAAATTACTTGCTGTTGCGTTACCATCATTTCCATTGCTGTGAATGATACGTTTGGCAAGTTTTTCTTTCACTTCCTGGAGATGGTCGTATTTTCAGTGGAAAGAACCAACGCTGAAACGATCACACCTTACTAGCAAATAATGTATCGTGTATGTTTGATACAATTGAGATTATATCAAACCATTGACCCGATCAGAAAATTTTAAGGCCTCGAGGTTCCTGTTTATGGCTGGATCATAATAGGCACTGTGCTTTTTTCAGAACCAATAATTACAAGCTTAGAATTATTAGATTGAGCTAGCTTTTCTGTGGCTTCAATCGCTCGTAATTGTAGCACTTGGTTACTAAGTCCACCTGAGAGGATTTTTTGGGAATCAGCTATACCTCGCGCTTCAATAAGCTTTCGTTGTGCCTCTTGACGCTCTTTCTCTAAAACAAATTTCATCTGCTGATTTTCTTGCTCTGTTTTGAGTTTGTTTTGAATTGCAGCTTGTAGAGTATCAGGCATTTTTATGTTTCGTAAAAGAGCTTCCTCAACGATGAAACCCAAAGCCGGTATCTCTTGGGTAAGTTGTTGGTCAATTTTTTGGGCGATTTCTTGGCGTTTGGTAGAGTAAATAGCATTGGCTGGGTAGTTTGCCGTGATGGCGCGGACAGTAGAGCGGAATCTGGAAATTACCAGTTGTGTTTCATCAGTTCCAATCGTTTTATAGACTGTAGCTGCCTTTTGTGGATCGAGCTTGTATTGAAGACTGACATCAAGATTTAGGCTCAAACCTTCTTGAGATGTTGCATCTACATTTTCCTTTATATCTTTAAAACGAGTAGAAAAATTCAGCACCTTGCTAAAGGGGTTAAGCAAGTGGACACCAGGATTAAGAGTAGTTTCGGGAACCTCACCAAATAAATTGACGACACCGACATTACCAGGTGGGACAATCACCAAAAGTCTAGAAAAAGAATTCAGTACTGCAATACTGCCAATCAACATCATAATTGTGCGTATAGCTAAACGTGACCTTCCACCAGAGATGCTATGTGTATTGAGATAGACGAGAATTGCAATTAGGCTAGTGACAAGAGAAACTATAAAGCCCATGAGTTTTTTCTGTGTAGTTAAGACGAATATACTTAATCACATAATTCCCAAACGCTTTTATGAAACTCATATCATTTCAGACAAGTTAGAGGTTTACGAATCCTTTTACAGATGTAAAAAAGACTCCCGATTTCTCTCAGAAGTCAGGAATCTCAGCCTTGGAGCGATGCCTACGGTGGGCAAAGCCTACGCTACTCTAGATTAATTCCCAATCCAAAATTACTTACCGTTGCCGTTACCACCATTACCATTGCTGTGAATGACACGTTCGGCAAGCTTTTCTGGTACTTCTTGGAGATGGTCGTATTCCCAGTGGAAGGAACCAACGCCAAGAGTGAGCGATCGCAGCTCTACAATAAAATTCTGCATCTCAGCTTGTGGCAAGTATGCAGAGACATTATCCCAGCCTTGCCAATCATTTCTTCCCTCATAGCCTAAAATTTGCCCCCGTCTACCACTCAACAGTTGCAGCACTTTGGAGGTAAATTCGCTCGGTGTGGTAACATCTACCCGCAGAATTGGTTCTAACAAGGTAGGTTCTGCTTGGGGTATCCCCGTTTGCATTGCCAATCGGGCCGCTTGTTTAAAGGCTTGTTCGGAACTATCAACGTTGTGATACGAACCATTAGTCAGAGTTACCGCCAAATCTACTATTGGGAAGCCCAAAGGCCCATGTGTGAGAAATTCCCGCACGCCCATTTCTACGCCAGGAATGTACTGTTTCGGAACCACACCGCCGACAATGGTTTCATTAAAGTTGAAACCTGTACCGCGTGGTAAAGGCTTGATTTCGAGAAAAACATCACCAAACTGTCCGTGACCACCACTTTGGTGTTTGTAGCGCCCATGAACTGAAGCCACTGTTTTGCGGATGGTTTCTTTGTAAGGCACTTGTGGTAAGTGCGTTGTCATTGGCAAGTTATATTTGCGGCGCAGTCTGTCTAAAGCGACTTGTAAATGAATCTCGCCTTGACCCCAAAGAATAACTTCGTGGGTATCGCCATGTTGTTCCCAAGCAAGTGAGCAGTCTTCTTCTAATAACTTGGTAATAGCACTGCTGAGTTTAACTTCATCGTTGCGCTTTTCTGGTGTAATGGCGAGAGCATACACTGGTTCCAACTCTACAGCTTTGGGTAATTTTATTGCCGACTGCTGTTCTATAGAGATTGTATCGCCTGTCTTGATTCCTTCTAAACGGCTCAATGCGACAATTTCACCAGCATTAACTTGGTTAACTGACTGCTGTTGTTGTCCCATGAGGCGGTAAATTCCACCAGTGCGAATGCCATTGAGGACAATGCCATCAGTTAATTTGCCTCGCCAAACACGCACCAGAGAGAGCTTGCCACCTTGGGGAGTGTAGTAAGTTTTTAATACCTGCGCTAAAGCTGTATCACCTTTTATGTTTTTTAAACGACGTTCTGCTGTGGTTTCTGGTTCGGGGGCTTCCCGTAACAAAGCTTCTAATAGAGGTCTAACACCATAATCTTGTTCTGCTACACCAAAGAAAACGGGCACTACTAAATCTGCCCCTAATTCCATTTTTAAATCTTTGAGGATTTCTTCTTGAGGTGGCTCAATGTCTTCTAAAAGTTCTTCGAGTAAATGGTCATCAAAATTTGCTAAGGCTTCGAGCATTTCTGCTCGTGCTGTGTGTTCTTCTTCTTTTAAACTTTCGGGGAAGGGAATGGGGTCAGCAGGTGCGCCTGGATGATATTGATATGCCTGTTCACTCACCATATCAATAAAGCCGGTGAGTTGTTCCCCGTTCATGATGGGATATTGATGTGCTACCAGGGGACGGCTAGATACTGCTTTGAGGGCGTGCAACGTTTCCAAAACGTGAATATTTGCCCGATCCATTTTGTTGACGAAGACAAGGTGGGGAATTTCCCAATCGTCGAGGAATTTAAATAGAGGGGCGAGGGTGAGAACGCGATCGCGTATGGGTTCACAAACTACAATTGCCGCATCTACTCCGATTAAAGCATTGTACGTCTCTTGGGCAAATTCTACACTTCCCGGACAGTCAATAAAGGTGAAGCGTATGTCGTTATACTCAGTGCTAGCGGCGCTGACTTCTACACTCATGTGGCGATCGCGCGACTCGGCAGAACTATCTCCTACTGTATTGCTGTCCTTAACACTCCCTTTGCGAGAGATTGCCCCTGTGACAAATAACAAGCTTTCTAGTAAAGTGGTTTTTCCACTTAAATAAGGCCCGACAATTGCAACATTCCGCGAACCCGATTTTACTTTTTCGTTCATAAAACCTCCCTTGCGGTAAGTTTTTCCTAACCGCACGATTCTGTATATATCAGGGATAAAAAATGGTTCTCTGGAGTCAAAATTACCCCTTCTTTAATTTGCTATTATCCTCCCTTTAATCGAAAGTTAAAAAAATTGTAGCCTGTCGTAAGATTTAGCTTAAGAAAAGTTAATAAATACAAATTTTTATGGCAAATTAAAAATATTTGTAAAAAAGTTTTGATGAAGTAAATTTAACTGAAAGTGTTGCGAGTCAGAAAATCAATGGCATTATCATTCTTTAAATATCGCATAGCCGGGTTAGCAAGTTTGACTCTGCTCGTTGTTAGTATTTCCTTTCCCTCTCTTTCTCTAGCTCCTCCTGTTGCCTTAAAGCTGGCACAATCTAATCCTAAAACTGCCATAGACTGGTTAAACCAAGGCTTACAGGCAATTCAGGCGGGAAGGGTACAAGATGCGATCGCAGCCTTTAAACAAGCAACCCAATTAGATCCAGCATTAGCACCAGCGCACTATAATTTAGGGCTAGCATTCCGACAAACGGGACAATTGCAACCCTCTGCGGATGCATTTTATCGAGCGACGCAAGCCGGTCCTAAATTTGCTCCAGCTTTTGCGAATTTAGGTGGTGCGTTGTTAGAAGGGAATAATTTACAGTTAGCTAACGATTATTTGCAACGCTCGTTAGAACTTGATCCCAAACTCGGATTTGCCCACTATAACTTGGGGTTAGTACAAGAACAGCAACGAGATTGCGAGCGAGCGATCGCATCTTTTAAAAAAGCCATAGAATATAGCAAAAATGCACCAGAGCCTCCTTATCATATGGGGATGTGTTATCTCCAACAAGGCAAACTCGATCAAGCCAAAGATGCTTTTAATCAGGCAATAAAAATTAATCCGAAGTACCCCGAAGCTTACTACAATCTCGGTTCAATTTGGTTTCAGCAACGCAAATCACAAGAAGCATTAGAGGCTTTTAGAAAATCAGCCGAAGCTAACTCTAACTATCCTAATGCTTATTATGGTGCAGGGTTAGTTTTTATGCAGTTACAGCAATATGGAGATGCAGTACAAGTATTGCAATTTGCTAGAGATTTATATAATGCTCAGGGTAATCCTCAGTGGGCGAAAAATGCCGAACAATTGTTGCAACAAGCACAAAATTTAAATTACCAACCTCGCTGATGCGCAAAAACTTAATATTGCATAACATAAAACTATTGGGTTGACTCGCTGGTGTTGTCTGAACTTGTCCCGATTGGAAAAAACGTACATGCAAAAGCGCCCGAAGAGTCGATTTTTATTTAGCGATCGCTGGCTTGATCGGCAATCAATTGTTCGCAACATGGAAGCCTTTCAAGACTTAATTGTGATTGTTTTGTGTTTGGGTTTGTTCGCCGTCATGCTAATCCAATTGTGGGGGATAGCTATCGCCCTCACGCAGCCACTAGACTATAAACATGTGACTGCAAAAATACTATTTGTGTTGATTTTAGTCGAGTTATTTCGACTATTAATGGTCTATTTGCAAGAACATAGTATCTCTGTAGGAGTGGCAGTTGAGGTAACAATTGTATCTCTACTGCGAGAGGTAGTAGTTCACGGAGCGCTGGAAATTTCTTGGGTTAATACGCTTGCAATTTGTGGTTTGTTGTTTGTTCTGGGTGGACTACTCGTGGTCTGTGCTAAGACACCACACATGGATTGCATGAGTGCTAACACTAAGTTTTGCCCGATTGTGTATAGAGGGGGTAGGGAACGGCAAAATGATTTGGAATTACAGTATTCACGTCAATGTGATGAAAATCAACCTCTTGGATAAATTCTTATGAAAATGGGGAGTGAGGAGTGAGGAGTGGGAAAAAGCATTTTCTTACTCTCCACTCCTTTGCTTAAAGCTGTATCAGTAACTTGGATGCATCTCAAATCTAAAATGGTAGAACTTACTTTTGCAAGGTACTTCCGACGTATTGAAATATACTCTTTTTGGAAGATGAATCGCTCTTTAAGGGTGAGTATAAAGTTAATTAGAAATTCTAAAAGAGGATCAGGTAATGACTACAAACACAGGTAACGGACAATCTCAAGAACCAATTAGCAACTTGGAGTATGATTTCGTCACAGTTTTGCATAACAAGGCTGAAGCCGTTAAAGCTTACGATATTTACATTAAAGATGCAGAGCAAGTAGGTTCCCAGCCTTGTGTAGAGTTATTCCAAAAATTGCGCCAATCTGATCTTGAGCAAGCACAAGAGGTTCGCCAACATCTACAACAAGTGATGCAACACGGTAAGATGTAACCCAGGTTTTAAGTGCGTAAGCGTAAGCCCGTCGTGGACATCGCCTCTGGTTTAGCTAAAACAAAAAGAGGCGATGACTACGACGGGTCATTTTGCGTCGCTCTCGCTGATTACATTAGACGCAAGCAGTGCCCATTATCAGCTAGACTGATTCTGGGCTGTTTGCTGTACTTGCGCCACCGTTAAATCAAGAGCCACCGCCACTTGTTCTACACTCAATCCTAATGCTAACAACCGGGGAATAGCTTCTAACTTAGCTTGCTGCTTACCTTCCTGCCGACCTTGTTGCCGACCTTGTTGCCGACCTTCTTCTAAGCCGTCTTCCTTGATTGATTGATACATCCTTGTCTTTTTGAATTCGTCGTCTATACCCAACATTTCTGCTAACTCCTCTCGGCTTAACCGAGTAAATTTGTACAACAGAATAGTCTCTATCAATTCTACAATTTGCTTGGTGGTGGCTTCATCTGCCAGTTGTTGCTTTGCTTGTAAAATCAATTCTCTACCTTTGTCAACGGCTGTTTCTTCCCTTTCGATAATTAATTTAACGATCGCAACTTGAAGTGAGTTGTCTTCTGAATCTAATTCATCTAGATAAATGCGTTGTACTTGTGAACTGTTTAGCAGCAACTGATACGGCTGTTGGTCTTGCGGATCTAAACTTCGTTGCGGATAGATGACAACAGCACGCCAAAAATTGACTGATTCGTTTTGACGCAAGTAAAGAAAGATTTCAGCAAAGAAGCGTCTATAAAAAGTTGAGTCTAATTGAAACTGAACTTCAACAAAGTAAAGTGGTTGGTTTGTGGTTTCACTTGTAGGGATGAATACCCCATCAATCCTAAAAGCAGTTTCTTTTACTTCAACTGAAACAAATTTATAGGCGTTGGCATTCACAGTCGTATCGCCAATTATGGCAAAAAATATGCTAGGAAAAGCTTGAAATAAGCTATAAAATATTTTGTCCGTTTGCACCTGGATTTAGTCAAGCGAAAATTAGATATTGAAAGTTTATCAAAAATAGTGTGTACGTGTCTGATTAAGCATTAAAAAAAGCAGATGAAACCATCTGCTTTAATAAAAGATTCGTTATCTTATTTACTTGGATACGATACTAACTGATTAAGTGGAGCAACCCCAGCCAAATCTAAAATTGGCGCGATCGCATCTTCTCGCTTCACCGCCATCATGTGGACACCCTGGCATAATTGCCTCGCTATCTGCACTTGCTCGGCGGCAATTTTTATCCCTTCCTCAAAAGGATCTTTAGCTTTTGCCAATCTATCAATAATATGTTGGGGAATATTTACGCCCGGAACACATCTATTAATAAACTGGGCATTTTTTGCCGATTTCAACAGAAAAATTCCTGCCAAAATCGGTTTTTTATAACCAGCGGCAATGGTATCCATAAACTTTTCTAGCCGCTCAAAATCGGTAATCAGCTGACTTTGAAAAAACTGCGCTCCGGCTTCGATTTTGCGTTCAAATCGACTTTGCAAACCCGACCAACTCTTACATTGTGGATCTACTGCTGCACCAACAAATAAATCTAATGCTCCATCAGTCAAGGGTTTCTCGTTGCAATCAACGCCTTGATTCATTTTCCTAATTAGTTGCAGCAGTCGCACAGCTTCCAAGTCAAACACTGCTTTGGCATCTGGATGATCACCTGCTTTAACTGGATCGCCAGTCAAAGCTAAAATATTACGGATACCTAAAGCATGAGCGCCCATCAGATCAGCTTGTAAACCAATGCGGTTGCGATCGCGGCAAGCAATTTGACAAATCGGCTCTATGCCGTTTTGTGACAAAATGACCGATGCCATTAACGAAGACATCCGTAATACTGCGCGGCTACCATCAGTAACATTGACAGCATGAACCCTTCCCTTAAGAGTCGCCGCCATTTGAATCATGTGCGCTGGATCTCCCCCTTTTGGCGGTGCTACCTCAGCAGTAACTAGAAATTCACCTGCTTGTACAGCTCTGCGGAAGGCTGTGTGGCTATGGGTGTGATGCATAACATTAAGAATTTCAATTTCTTAAATGGTATAGCAAGTCACACCGAAAAGGGAAAACTTATAGAGGAAGAGAGTAGCCTAAAGCAGCTTTTACTTGTGATAAAGTTTGATTTGCGATCGCTCTAGCTTTTTCCCCTCCATCCCGCAACACAGACTCTAAATAGCTTTTATCCTCTGTTATCGAGTGATATTTTTCTTGAATTGGTTTCAGGGACTCAATAATTGTGTCCGTCAACAATGGCTTGAATTGTCCCCAGCCCATATCCTGACACTCAACTGCGACATCTTCCTTTCTCTTCCCAGAAAGCAATGTATACAGCGTTAACAAATTATTACACTCTGGACGCGCTGGATCATCGAAAGTCAGTCCACGAATCGGATCGGTTTTACAACGTTTAATCTTGTATTGAATCTGTTCTGGTGAATCTAGCAAACTGATTCGACTTAACTCCGAAGGATCAGACTTCGACATTTTACGTGTACCGTCCGCTAAACTCATTACCCTTGCCCCTTCCTTGCGAATCAAAGGGTCTGGTAACTTCAGAACTGGTTGATCTGGTTTACCAAATTGGTGATTTAACCGAGCTGCAATATCCCGTGTCAATTCCAAGTGTTGCTTTTGATCTTCACCCACCGGCACTTTATCCGCTTGGTAAAGCAAGATATCAGCTGCCATTAGCACAGGGTAATCTAATAAACCTGCACTCACATTTTCTCCTTGTTTAACAGCCTTTTCCTTGAACTGGATCATGTCTTGCAGCCAGTTTAGAGGTGTAATGCAGTTGAGCAACCAAGTGAGTTCACTGTGGGCCGAAACGTGGGATTGTACAAAGATGGTGGAGTGATTTAAATCAAGACCACAGGCTAGATAGAGAGCAGCAAGAGTGTAGGTATCAGCTGCCAACTGTGTTGGGTCGTGTGGCACTGTAATCGCGTGCAAATCAGCCACAAAAAGGTAATTTTCGTATTCGCTCTGACCTTCTACCCAGTTGCGAATGGCTCCCAAGTAGTTACCTAGATGGTAATTGCCCGTTGGTTGAACTCCAGAAAGAACACGTTGCTTGCCCATAAATTCCAATTTAATTATCTCAAATCCGCGCTAGTAAAATGGCGATGTCTGGCGACAAGTCGCTTGCGCCTACGCAAAACTCATTTAATTTTGACATTTTCCAGGTCAACTCGCCGTTGTGGGATGAGAGATTTTAACTCAACTCGGATTGCTATAAAAACTCTTTACGAAGGAAAACGATAACTTAGTGTGTTAACCACAGCTTGTTGAGTGGGCATTGCAATGCTTTACTGTAGTCTGTTGAAGTCGATGCAATGGCATTGTTGGTCGATGCAATGGCATTGTTGGTCGATGCAATGGCATTGTTGGTCAATACAATGGCATTGTTGGTCAATACAATGGCATTGTTAGTCGATGCAATGCCATTGTTAGTCAATACAATGGCATTGTTAGTCAATACAATCGCATTGCAAGAGGTTGCGTTTACATAACACGGCAATACAAATACTAAATCGCAAAACTCCGCAATTAAACGTGATTTCGACGTTTTATTACAACGGCGGTAATCCTGCTAATTAATTAAAAATTATATTTGCATCTGCAAATGTCTATCTAAAGACAGATAGATAAAGAATAGGGGTAATGGGATCGTAGCATCATCTCTGCAATCGGCATCCAAAACACGGATTGATCAAAAGTAAAAAAATTTTCCAACCAAAATTTAATTAGAGGACTACAGCAATGAAAGTACTCTTACTTTACCCCCGCTTTCCCAAAACGTTTTGGTCTTACGACGAATTCATGAAAATAGCGGGGCTTAAAGCATTTATCCCACCGTTAGGGATTCTAACTGTTGCCGCTATGCTACCAACAGACTGGGAAGTTCGGTTTTATGACCGCAATGTTAATCAAGAAACAGATGCTGATTGGCAATGGTGCGACATCGTGATTCTTTCAGCGATGCTTGCACAGAAAGAAGATTTTCTCGCCCAAATTCACAAAGCAGCGCAGCTGGGGAAAAAAGTTGCTGTAGGTGGCCCTTATCCAACATCAGTGCCAGAACCTGCCCAAAAAGCAGGAGCTAACTATTTGATTTTAGATGAAGGGGAGATTACAGTTCCGCAATTTTTAGATGCGATCGCTAAAGGTGAAGAACAAGGAACATTTCGCGCCCTTGAAAAACCAGATGTCACCCAAAGCCCTATACCTCGCTTTGATTTACTCAAACGAGATGATTACTTAATGATGGCAATCCAGTTTTCTCGCGGTTGTCCTTTTGAATGCGAATTCTGTGACATCATCAATCTATACGGTCGCAAACCACGTACCAAAGAACCCAATCAAACTCTAGCAGAACTCCAAACCCTCTATGACTTAGGCTGGCGCGGATCTCTGTTCGTAGTGGATGATAACTTCATTGGCAATAAACGCAATGTAAAACGCCTTTTACAAGCATTAATTCCGTGGATGGAGGAACGGAATTATCCCTTCACCTTCCTAACCGAAGCTTCCGTCAACCTAGCAGAAGATCCTGAGCTATTAGAACTAATGGCTAAAGCTGGTTTCTACGCAGTCTTTTTGGGTATTGAAACACCAGATCAAGACAGCCTGCAAGTCACCCGCAAGTTTCAAAATACCCGCAATCCGCTATTAGAAGCCTGTCGTACCATCAATGAAGCTGGATTGCTGATCTATGCAGGATTTATCATTGGTTTTGATGGCGAAAAGTCTGGCGCTGGAGAGCGAATTCAAGCTTTTATTGAAGAAACCAGCATTCCTCAACCAATGCTAGGTATACTGCAAGCCCTTCCCAATACTGCCCTCTGGGAAAGACTAAAACGAGAGGAGCGATTATTAGAAGGATTTGGAGGTTTGGAGGTGGGGGATCAGAATTCTTTAATGAATTTTGTTCCTACCCGGCCGATGGCTGAAGTTGCTAAAGAATATTTAGAGGCAATTTGGAAAATATACGAACCCAAAAACTATCTCCGACGTTGTTTTGAACAATGTCTGAAGATTACACCTAATCCGCAACTACAGCAGACAATGTATTTTCCTCCTGGTAAAGGACTGCGATTACTTGCACACTTGCTCTGGCGACAAGGCTGGCAACGGCAGGAAATTCGGGGTCAATTTTGGCAACAGCTTTGGGCTATTCTCCGTACTAAGCCCCAATTTGTAAATATGTATTTGGGTTTATGTGCTGCTGGTGAGCATTTTTGGGAATACCGCCTTTTAGCTAGAGAGCGCATTACTGAGCAGTTAGGATTTGATCCGCTTACCACGCCTACCCCTGTTGAAAAACCATTAGTCACAATTTAAGGTTAGTTGATTGTCGAGCGATCGCTAATGTGTTTTTATAAATAGCGATCGCATTAATTTTGTTCACAAAAACCAAACTTTTAAATTCGATTTACCTCTCTGCTAAACCCACCTGTCCACCAATTAGCCCCAAAAATCCTGTTCCAGAGTGTTGAATCTCCAAAAAACTTGCTTGCTCTGATGAGGTTTTATAAATCCGAAATGTCTTCATAATTCCCAAGGTTGCAGCACTTTCTAGAGGCCCAACAAAGCTAATATCCCGGTCAAGGAAATAAGTTTGATTAGCCCAATGAGTCATCTGATTTGCATTCAAAAAATAGCAGCCTGCGTGAGGATTGAGGGCACGACAAAAGGTAATTGGTGCATTCATAATTGTACCTTTGAGTTCCTGTTGCTCCTGCACATTTTGAAAGGGAGCCGTTACTCGTAAAGCCAAATCCCCATCAATGTAAGCTTTATGAACCAAACCGTAAGGGGAGACTTCATAACGATTTGGCTGGAGCAAATTTAAATCACCTGCTTGTTGGGTAAACCAGTTTAATTTTATAAAAAACCAAGGGTCATGGATAATTAGGTCATCTTCCAAAAAGCAATAGTAATCATATTGACCGAGACAACTTTGCAGAACAGCTTGACACTCAAAACCCAAAAGCAGAGGTTCTACATTAGTAGAATGATGCTTATATAAAGATGATGGTAAAGGAAGCTGATTCAAAAGATGATTATCTTTGGTTGTACAAATAACAATATCTAGTTCGTGAGACTGCGGTTGGTTGGCAGGAAAAGCTATTCGTTGAGCAATGTTGATGATACTTTGAGATTTACCAAATAATTGGTGTAAAGCGGCAAGGCTTTTAGCTAAAGCCTGCAAGCGTGGTTGGGGGTCTTTGCATTGGGAAGCATGGCGACCCTCACTGCTAGGTTTGAAAAAATGGGCAATAGTAAAAATAATTCGCATTTTAAATATCGCTTTGATATTTCTCTGTCATTTGTCCTTTGTTGGTTGTAACTAATGACTCATAATTAATGACTAATGACATCTAATTTATGCCAAATCCTTTAGAATGTGGGCGCTTTTTCAAACTGTCAGAACTTTTACCAGCCAACATCCATTGCAAATGCTGTGGTAACAGTTTCGCCAAATCATAACGCTTCAGAATTGTCTCTCGCGCCTTTGCACGAATAGCGTTCATCTCCTGAGGATGATTCAGCGCTTCTTCAACTCTCTTAGCAATATTCTGAGGAGAAAAGAAATCTACCAGCAGTCCATTCACCCCATCCTGTACGACTTCCAATACTGGTGGAGTCTTAGAAGCGACTAGTAAACATCCTGCTGCCATTACTTCCAACATTGACCAGGATAAAACAAAAGGACGGGTTAAATAAATATGAGCAGAAGAAGCTTGCAAAACCTGAAGGTACTCATTATAAGGAAGCCTATCTGTAAAGTGCAGTCTAGATAAATCCAAAGATAATTTTTCTAGCATTAATTGTTTATAAGTCTTACCATCGGGGAGATTTTTACCATAAGCAACCCTATCTTCTCCCACAACTACCACATGACACTTAGGTCGTCGCTGCTGAAGTAGCGCCACCGTTTCCATAAACTGCGGAAAACCTCTATAAGGTTCCATTCCCCGTCCCACGTAAGTTACTAACTCTTCTACATGGGAAAGGTCAAGATTTATTCTTGGTAAAACTAATTTTGCATCTGGTTTAGGAACAAAATATTTGGTATCAACACCATCGTGAATTACAGTGAGTTTGCTATGATATTCTTTGGGAAACTGTTGACGCTGCCAATTTGTCGGAGAAAGACCGCGATCGCAGCTATATAAATCAGTCAAAATCGGCGCATTTTTGACCCGGATGCGGCATTCATCATCAGCATTAAGTGGTTCATTGGGATCAAAATCTGCATCTGAACCGTGAGCATGGTAAAACCACTCGAAATAACACAATAATTCTGCTTTAGGAAAAACATCTTTCATAAACAAAGTCGGCCCCCAACCAGAATGGCCATAAACTATATCTGGAACGAAACCTTCGGCTTTTAATTTTTCTGCTACGCGATAGACAGCCTGAGCGGTAAGAACAGCATTTTCCAGGTTGCGAACATAGTGGTGAGTTTGGGGAGCAGCTTCACGAGAAGGAGTGTAAATAACTTTATAAACGCCAGGTATTTCCCCTTCACGACGATTTGTCCCAAAGACGACTTTGTGATTAGGATCTTTACCTAAAACTGTCGCTAGGTTGCGAAATTGCGAGGGAAAATTGGGATGTAAAAATAAAATTTTCATTGGAATAATCTTGATTAATTTATTGCGAGATAAAATAAATTAAGGCAAGCTGCTTAAGATTATAAGATTATTTCTCACGATTTTTAGCAAGTAAATTTAGATAAATGGTTACCCGAAAATGCGAAAATAATCGCAAATTCGTGTTATGACCATGAAATTTATTGGCATTGATTTTGGCTGGAAATCTCAACCAAGTGGACTATGCTGCTTAGAATGGATAGACGGACAACTGCAACTACTTGATCTAGACCGCAAAGAAGCCATTGCAGACATTCTCACCTGGATCGATCAAAGTGTACAACCAGACGAACCAGCCATCATCGCCGTAGATGCACCTACCCTCATACCCAACGCTAGCGGGAGTCGCCTCCCCGACAAACTCAGCCATAAGTACTTTGGTAAATATCATGCGGGATGCTACCCAGCTAATCAAAACTTACCCTTCGCAGAGCGCACCCTCAACTTTGGCTTAGAATTAGAATCACGTGGTTTTGCACATGCACCCACCATTGAACCGCAAAAACTCAGCAGATATCAAATAGAAGTTTTTCCCCACCCAGCAATCGTTAACCTATTTAACTTAGAACGCATCCTCAAATACAAAAAAGGACGCATCAGTGAACGCCGCTTAGAATTAATCAAACTCCAAAATTATCTTCTCGATATTCTCCCCTCCTTCTGTCCTCCTCTGCACCTCTGCGCTTCGTTTCTTCTTGAAATCCCCACGACAGGCGCAGCCCTCAAAGCAGTTGAAGATAAACTAGATAGCTTAATTTGCGCCTATGTTGCTGCTTATTGGTGGTATTGGGGAGAACAACGTAATTTAGTATTAGGCGATCGCACCACTGGCTACATTATTATTCCCCAGAGAACATTATCCTAAAATTGTAATATCCTAAGATTTAAGTCCAGGAGGTTTTATGCAAGGAGTTAGTTCTAACTTGAGTTTAAAAGAGCTTTATGAAATTGATGATCATCTCTGGTTAGAGGAAACAATCAAGCTATTGAAAGCTAGCCATTTAGAAAAATTAGATTTAGAAAATTTAATTGAGGAGCTAGAAAATTTGGGTCGTAGAGACAAAGCCCAGGTCGCTAGTTTATTAGAACAAATTATTAGACATCTTTTATTGCTGCAATATTCGACAGAAGAATCTCAATATAATTCTGGACATTGGAAAGCAGAAGTTAGAAGTTTTAGAAATCAATTAAAACGTAATTTGATAACGAATTTATATTAATATTTAGAAAATGGACTAGTATCAATTTATGATGATGCTTTAGGATATGTAATTGAAAAAACCGAGGGGAAATTAGATAATTTACCTCAATATTGTACTTATACCTTAGAACAGCTAGTAGATATTAATTATCTACCTGAAAACTTGTAAAATAAAAGGCGTTGCTAAACTTAAATCAGCAACGCCTAATCTTGAGTATTCAATAACTACCCAGCACTCTTACTCTGCCCAAGCAATCAACCTTGGTTCATAAGGATTAGCCAGGTGTGGATTTTTCGGTAATACACGCAACGATAAGCCTTGCAAACCAGAAGCGGTATAAGTAATATTACCCGTGTAAATGCTCAATTGTTGTGCATCCTCACCTTGGTAATCCATCACCACTGGTATAGCGTTGACAATCTCACCATTGGCATCGATCGCACCTTGATATAATTCCACCTGCACATCATCATTGGTCAAAGTTGCTAAGTCAACCTTGGCTTTGACAGCAACGGTTTGGTTAACTTCAATGTCTGAAGCTGCCGATACATCAACATCTTTGATTCTGATGTTGAACCAGTGTTCGCTTAGTTTTTCTTTCCAAGCAGCTAGTTCTTTAGCTGGGGCATAGTTATCAACAGTCAGAGTATGATAGCGATCGCTAGCTGGGAAATAAGCTCTTTGTGCATATTCTCCTACCATCCGCGCTGTATTAAAGAACGGACAATTCAACCGAATTGCATCCTTCATTTTGGCAACCCACGGACGGGGTAAACCATCACTATCCCGATGTTCATAAAATAACGGTACAACTTCCTTCTCTAACAATTCGTAAAGAGCATTTGCTTCTACTTCATCCTGGTAGTTGGGATCGTCGTAATTTTCTCCATGTCCAATTGCCCAGCCCGTGCGGACGTAATCAGCTTCATCCCACCAGCCATCTAGTACACTTAAATTCGGCAAGCCATTCATTGCTGCTTTCATGCCACTGGTACCAGAGGCTTCCCGTGGACGACGCGGTGTATTTAACCAGATATCGCAACCCGCAACCATCAACCGGGATATGTGAATGTCGTAATTGGGAACAAACACTACCTGTTTTTCTAAATGTTGTTCGCGGATAAAGTGATTGATCTCGCGGATCAGTTCTTTACCGGGAATATCCTTAGGATGTGCCTTACCAGCAATCACAAATTGCACTTTCCGGTCTTTGTTAGCCAGTAAAAGCCGCTTAATGCGATCCAAATCACGCATCCAGAGGGTGGCGCGTTTGTAGGTGGCAAACCGACGAGCAAAGCCAATGGTGAAAGCGTAAGGATCTAAAACTTCTTGGGCTTGGATAATTTCGGAAGCGGAAGCGCCGCGATCGGTTAAATGCTTCACTAAATGCTCCCGTACATACAAAATCATATCTAAGCGGCAGCGCTCATGATTGCGCCATAATTCCTCATCGGGAATAGCGTCCATCCGCTCCCACAATTGGCTATCTGGTGGTGCTGATGACCAGTTTGGCCCGAGGTAGCGATCGTACAACTCTTGAGTCGATTTTGCAACACAACTCCGAGCATGGACACCGTTAGTAATTGCGGCGATTGGCACTTCCTCTACTGGCACTTTCTGCCACAGTCCCTGGAACATTTGCCGCGACACCACACCATGCAGTTGTGCCACACCGTTAGAAAATGTTGCCATCTTCAGCGCCAACACCGCCATACTGAAAGGCCCAGATAAATCACCTGTATTCTCGCGCCCCAGTCCTAAAAATTGCTCTTTGGGCAACCCAAATATCTCTGCATAGTACCCCAGGTAGTACAGCATTTTATCGGGAGCGAACAAGTCAATTCCCGCTGGTACTGGTGTATGGGTGGTAAAGATATTGCTGGAAGCCACCACCTGTTTGGCTTGGGCATAATTCAGTCCCTCTTCCTGAATCAGCAAGCGGATGCGCTCTAGGGCAGAGAAGGCGGCGTGGCCTTCATTCATGTGGTAGGCGGTAACTTTCAGCCCCAAGGCTTTGAGCATTTGCACACCACCGATCCCCAGCATAATTTCCTGGTGGATACGCATATCTATGTCGCCACCATACAGCTGATCTGTAATGTCGTGGTCGTAAGTGTTGTTGGGTTCAATGTTGGTGTCCAGCAGATACAGGGGAACCGTTCCCACCTGTACGCGCCAAACTCTGGCATACACCTTGCGTCCTGGATAATCTACCGCAATTCGCAGTTCTGAACCATCGGCATTGCGCTCCAGATGCAAAGGCATATTATAGAAATCGTTGAGCAGGTAGCGTTCCTGCTGCCACCCATCCGCATTCAGATACTGGGCAAAGTAGCCTTGCTGATACAGCAAACCTACACCCACAAGCGGTAGCCCCAGGTCACTGGCAGATTTGAGGTGATCCCCTGCCAGAACGCCCAAGCCCCCAGAATAGACGGGTAAACAATCTACAAGTCCAAATTCAGCCGAGAAATAGGCGTAACATTCTTTTGGTTTTTGCTCGCGTTGTTTTTGATACCAGGTGCGCTCTTGCAAATAATCTTCTAACTGACGGTCAGCTCGATCCATTTGCGCTAGGAAGCCTTCATCTTCGACAACTTCCAGAAGCCGCGATTGAGAGATAGTACCCAGCATCAACACAGGGTTATGATGGCTAGACTCCCACAGGTCAGAGTCTAAGCGACGAAATAAATCTTTACTTTCAACGTTCCAATCCCAGTGCAAGTTATATGCCAGCCGCCGTAGTGGTTCGAGTCGCGGCGGTAGTGAAGGGGATACGTTAAATGTGCGAATTGGCTGCATAGGTTGGCAAAACTCCAAGTTTAGCTATGGTTATTGTTTACTCTCTTTACCAATGTTGCCAATTCTTTATACAGTAGTTTGTGAAAAAGCGATGACTTTGTTAAGCATTGAGAATTCTTTTTAACCTCGTTGCTAAAGTTTACACCAAGGTGTTTCTAATTCTATGCGTTAGCCTCAGCCATATACTTGGTATATTAAAATTTAATCATTTACTGCCATATATAACTGAAAAAAAATTTAGTTTTGAAGAAATAATTTATATTTATTTTAGAATTGATTGCGGGGATCAATCTAAGTCCTTGGCTGAGGGTGAAAATTCTGCATAGCTGCTTACAGGAACACTTAAAACTTTAATTATTTTTTAATAAAATTGCCCTAGCGTAGAGACAGTGTGAGAAGAAAGACTTAATATAATAATTCTTCGGTCAAGGTTAGCTCAAGGTCATGAGACACCAAATAGCTTGTTGTAAACATCGGCTAAAATTGGCTGATGTAAAAATAATACCAAGCAGTTAACTAGGAAAAGCGATGCCTGCGGCGGGCTACGCCTATGCTAACTACTTGGTATAAATTTTGATAACAAACCAGGAAAATAACTTACGAAGGTGTTATTTTAAGCGCCTAGTGAAGGTTGATCTTTAGTATTTTTTGTCATCGACAAAGCTACAGCTGCTGCATAGGCAATCTCCGCTGCCATTTGATAAGCAAGTTTGATACTCGATGAAGCGTCCTTGGCTTTAGGAGAGAGAGAAGCTTTTTTTCGGCGCGACTCTTGTTTGACATCACCTGCCACAACAGATCGCTGTAAAATGATCCAGGCATCTAGGTCTTCTGAGTCATAATTACTTTGAAGTTGCGATCGCAGTTGATCTTCGGCTACAACACTCAGATAGCCGGTAGTTAGAGCTTCTTGGACAATTTCTTTAATTAAAGCCATAATTTGAACCAAGTGTGTGAGTTAAAACCGATACCTCAATGTGGGCATTTGATGTTGTTTTGGGGACTTCTCCTGGAAACTAAGCTGCGTTTTAGCTTTCTTTCAATAAAATTTATAACAAGTAGTCCCAAGCACACATCACCCGCTTGGCTCACCCGAATGGGTGATTTACAAATTTTTAGATATAAGTAATAGGTAAGAGGAAAATTTTTAGCTTTTTAACAAAGAGGGTGTCATAAGTATAGTAGATATCATTCTGAGTTTAACATTTAATTATAAAATTACTTACACAAACAACTTGAGAAATATAGACAAAAGTGCCAATTAACCCCTTATAGCATTTTTCAACTGATTGAACCACAGCCCTCTCTGCTCTCCCTACTTAAGGGATTTTTTCTAAATGTATAAAATTATTTAAGAGTAGCGTAGGCTTTGCCCGCCGTAGGCATCGCTCCAGTAGAAAAATTAACTGATTTCCTCCATTCTCATCAACAACCAACTGGGAAATCAACTTATTTAATAAGAGTGTTCCACTAAAAATAAAATGTGTTATCGTTAAAAACAATTGTTATTAAAAGCCATTCATGTAATTACAAATATGAATTGGTTAGTCCGTAAATCATCTGTGTGCAACATGATTGGAGCAGCATACTCTAGAAATTCGTTGCAAGAAAGCCGTCATAGCAGTCGGGGAAGCGCTTACTTGTTTGCACCGATGGTTAACTTCAATGTGATGGCTGATGTGGGAGATAATCCACCCTAGTTGGGTTTTCTTTGGGAAAAATTCCCATAAAAATCCAGCAATAATTACATTGTCATGCTAGGCATAAATTTTATCTGAACTTTGAATATAGTCTAGTTAAATGTATTGTTTGTTGCAAAATAGCTTGCCGAGCTGAGTTGTTTAAAAAGGCTAAAACCGCCTGAAAAAAAGTAGCTTCAAGGTAAACAACTCAATCTCTAATTGTGTAACAAGCTTTGCAAATTTGCCGGATAACTAAAACAGTAGCCAATCTAAACCAGCAATTTTGCCCATCAGACAATTTAATAGTCTGAGGTTTGACTCTGCAATCTACTGAAATTGTTTTGTTAATTGTTATCGTGAAAAAGAAGCCGAATTTTTACGTACTATAGTACAACAGCTTCTAACGACTTAACGCAATTATGCATATCAATTGGGTGATTATACACATCTAAATTCAATAATTGCTCACATAGTCAAAGCCAGACTATGGTTTTTCAAATATTGGAAAACCATCTATAAATATGGGTAAATTCGGTAATATTCCAGATAAATTTAACGTATTAATAAATACAAATTTTTTTGGTGCTGGCAGAAGATTAGGATACAGCGAAAACAACTTTCAAGACTCCCAACAACAATTGACTTAAGAGATATGTAGCCATGCATAATCAGAAATATTTTTCAAAATTGCAGCGCGTGCAAGAACTTTTAGTAACTACTGTATTAGGAGATATTCCTACACTTATTCTCGGCCCAAAGTTGCGTAATTTGGGATATCGTAGTATTTTTGCCAGAATAGGCAGCCCAGTTTTTATTCAAAATGGTGTTGAATTTAACGGTACTCCTTGTATTGAGATAGGTAGTGGAGTATATATTTTCAAGGGTGTGCGGATGGATGCTAGAGGACACAAAAATAATAGAATTCATCTAGGAAATAGAGTCGCCATTGAGCGTAACGTTGATATAGGGTCTTTGGAAAATACCTGTATACATATTGATGAAGACACCTTCATTGCTCCCAACGTGTGTATTGAGGGTCCAGGAGACATTAAAATTGGTAAACACTGCTTGATTGCTGCCCACTCAGGGATATATGCCAATAATCATAATTTTGCCGATCCGATGAAGCCGATTAAATACCAAGGTGTTACTCGCAAGGGAATTGTGATTGAGGATGACTGTTGGCTAGGGCATGGAGTAACGGTGTTAGATGGAGTTACCATCGGTAAAGGCAGTGTTATTGGTGCAGGAGCGGTTGTCAATAGAGATATTCCTCCTTTTTCTGTTGCTGTAGGCATACCTGCACGAGTAATCAAAAACCGAATTGGCAAAGACCTAGTAAAAGTTCAAACCGAGAAATAGGGGATAGGGAACAGGTGACGGTAACTATGTTCCCTTTTTAAGAAACTTTTGCCGTCAGTCAACGTCACAAGAGTAGCCAGCCTCTGAGTTATTTCTTAGGGTCATCTAAAAGTCAGACAATTGACATCTTGTACCGTTCTCAATAACCGTAGGGTAGGCACTGCTAGTCCCTAATCTCCAAGTCCCAGTCCCAAGTCCCTAGAGTCCTCTAAAAAAGGGGCAAGATTTGGGTAATATAAAGTAGCTATCTTTTCTGCATCGCAGATCGTGAAAGAAAAGCTTTCTTTGTCTTACCAGTTGGAGATATTTCTATGCTGACTTTAAAAATCGCTGTTTATATTGTTGTTGCCTTCTTCGTAACTATCTTCATCTTCGGATTTTTATCGAACGATCCCGCTCGTAACCCCGGTCGCCGGGACTTAGAGTAAAAGGGCGATAAATCATCCGCGACTTTGGAAGGCGGAAAATACTAAACGCCACAGAAACTTACTAAGCGAAAGTTAGTAAGTTTCTTCCTCCAGGTAGCTTGCTGTAGGTAGCAGAAGGCGACAGTCGGAAGGCAAAATGTATGTTTATCCTTCCCTTCGTCATTTGGCTGTTTGTTAGCCCGATTTTGCTCAAATATGCTTCATCCAGTTCTGCCACCCGATCCGCCTCCTATCGTCGAATCTTTACAACCTGTAAATCCCGCCTCATCTGCTAGTCATATAAGGTTTCTTTCAGGTGTAGATACTGGAATACACGAAAAGACAGATAAATCCAAGCAGCCTAAGGTTTTGGCTCAGTTAGCAATTACGGATAACGCAAAGAGTGATCCGCAATTGCCAACTTCGATCAAATCAACTCAGGATGACTTGGTAGTTAGCGAAACTTCCTCTGTACCTGATTCACCAGAAACCTTCCCACCAGAAACTTCCCCACTGAGCGATTCTGGATCTGCCGCACTTTTGGGGCGATCGCTGGTCGTTGGTTATCCCACGCAGGAGGTTAAAACTTCTAATCGCCAAGATAAAGAAGACACAAAGACAAGTCCGAGCATCGGCATTCGGCGTTCGGAACTTGTCCTAAGAGCGGCGTTACGCAAACGGGAGGCACAAAGAGAAGCCACTGCGTTGTCAAGAAAAGTTGGAGCGGAGGCTTCCGCTCTAGAAGCAAAACGTGAACCTTATCAAAACCTCGGTGAGCAATCGCCAGATTCCAATTCTAGTAGTGAAGAAAAACAAACCTTTTTGGACTCTGGTAGCTTTAGAGTTGCCCCTAGTCCCGTTGTCGCTCAATCTCCGCGTCCTCTTCAAAATGCCCCAAGTGCCACAAACAGCAATGTCGAGTCCAAGAGGGAAATTTTAACTAAGAAGTTAACCCAGCAAAAACAGCAAAGTGATATTACTGCACCACAGTCTTCAGAAAGAGACAATATCTCTGTATCTGCTGCTGATCTTGCACTGAGTTCTCAATCAGTACAAAATTTTATCAAATTCAAGTCTCGTAACCCGACAAACCAACTCTCAACGCCCATTACTGTAGAATTTAATTCCCAAGTCCAACAACAAACTCAAGCACCAACGCCTACACCAGAGGTAGACACCACCAATCAGCCACAAGCGCCAGCTAGCACGCCGCCGGCCAAACCAAGAATTGTAGAAGTCACTTCAGATCGGCAAGAGTATGACGAACAACGGCGAATTATTACAGCTGTTGGGAATGTAGTTGTGCGATTTGATGGGGCGGTGGTGGATGCCGATCGCCTGCAAGTCAATTTAGACAACTTGATTGCTGCGGGGGAAGGCAACGTAACTTTAACACGGGGCGATCAGGTACTGCGCGGACAACGCTTTACCTATAACTTTGTTCAAGATAATGGAGAACTGGAAAATGGTAGAGGAGAAATTTACGTACCCTCAGCACAAACAGATTTTGCTTTTTCACCCACAGGTATAACTGCTGGTGGAGTTCCAAAACGTCCGCCCAGCGATCGCATTAGAGCCAATCAGCCCCTTTCCGGTGTGAGCAGCCCTGGAGGAATTGATGTGACATTTGGTGGTCAGTCAGATGCTAGCAACATCCCGCCACCGAAAGCAGGGGGTGCAGTTAATCGGCTCAGGTTTGAAGCTGAAAACATTGACTTCTATCCACAAGGGTGGCAAGCAAGGGATGTCCGCATCACCAATGATCCTTTTTCGCCCCCAGAACTAGAATTACGCGCAGATACAGTAACTCTGACGCGAGAGACACCCTTGGTAGACCGCATCAGGACACAAGGGCAGCGTTTGGTATTGGATCAAACAATCTCCTTACCAATTCCCGTGAATCAGCGGACTATTGACCGTCGGGAGCGGGACGTTACACCTGCAATAGTCTCCCCCGGCTATGACGGAGAAGATCGGGGTGGTTTGTATATTGAGCGTGGCTTTCCAGTGATCGATACAGAGCGGACAAGCTGGACGATCACGCCTCAGTTGCTAGTACAAAAAGCTGTGCAAGGAGGTACGGGTGACTTAGGCGCACTGTTTGCTGTCAAGACAAAGATAAATTCTGTTTTGAGTCCACGAGCAGTAATTGAAGGGACTGGGGAGTTAACCAGCTTGGACTTGAACAAGGTGGAAGAAAATTTGCGGGTGAATTTGGGATTACGCCAGATATTAGGGACTTCCCTTCCCCATACATTGAATCTGCAATATAACTACCGCGATCGTCTTTACAACGGTACTCTCGGCTTTCAAACCGTCCAGAGCAGTCTTGGCGGTATTATTACCTCTCCTGTGATTCCTTTAGGAAAGAGTGGCATCAACCTCACCTATCAGGCAGGCGCTCAGTATATCAATGCCAACACCGATCGCCAAGACTTGCTAGAACCGCAGCGCGAAAACGATCGCATCTCACTAGGTCGTTTACAAGGCAGTGCTTCCCTCAGTAGAGGGTTGTTGCTATGGCAGGGAAAACCATTACCACCCACTGCCAGTGAGGGATTACGATACACGGCTACCCCTGTAGTTCCTTACTTGCAAGCGATCGCTAGCCTCACAGGCACTTCCAGTTATTACACCAATGGTGATAACCAAAGCACCCTAACTGGTACAATTGGCTTACAAGGGCAAATTGGTCATTTTTCTCGACCTTTTTTCGACTATACCGCCTTTAATATTAGTTATTCTCAAGGCTTAAATAACGGATTATCACCCTTTTTGTTTGATCGCTCTGTTGATAACAAAGTGTTGAGCGCTGGGATATCACAGCAAATCTATGGCCCTTTTCGCTTAGGCTTTCAAACTTCTGTTAACTTGGATACTGGTAAAGAAACTAGCACAGACTACATTTTGGAATATAGCCGTCGCACCTATGGCATCACCTTGCGTTACAATCCGGTGCTGGAGTTAGGCGGCTTCAGCGTCCGAATTAGTGATTTTAACTGGGGTGGCGGCACTGATCCATTTTCTGAAGTTAAGCCAGTGGTAGGTGGCGTGCAACAGGATTATTAATGAGAACGAGTCAGAATTCAGTATTTAGAATAACCCCATGAATTCAGGGTTTCAATAAAGTTACTAAGATTTATGCTTCTGGAGGGGTAAATCTGCTTGCTCTGTAACCTCGATTCGCCACACAGGCGCACAGAATTCAGTATGAATTCTGGCTCCTGACTTCTAAATTATTTTTGGTCAAACAGTTATAAGTTGCCCTAATCGACACTTGAATACTCTAACCGCAATTGATACTTGCTGTTTACAGATTTTCTATCTTTTGCCTAGTTTAAGGATTTGGCACAACTCGATAGGCTACACCAGGTATTCTCAGGTTGGCATAGTCGCCGCACAATTGAACACGTGACGGTGGTTGGTGTAGCGTTGCACAGCATCTTTGAACTGCGGCTTGATACTCTCGCCATTGCTTACGGATTGCAATACTTGCAGCATCGTTACCTAAGTCTGAAAATCTTAGTCCAGCCCGAATCAGCCAAGATTCTACATCAGTGGTTTCACCCAGTATTTCTGGAATGGGATTCATATTTTTCATGAGTAATATCTTATACGTACACGTATTTGAAATTGCTCATTTCACTTTAAGAGAAACTATCAATAATAACCAATATAATTTTTTCTTAAAATCATAAATAAAAATGATTGAAAAAGGGTTCATATCTGAGTACGGTTACTCAGATATGACAGAATGAATCAATCTCACGCCTGGCTAACATCATCGCCCTAGCTTCCGAATAAGCTGTTTTCTAGCTCGGAATCACTAGAAACGATAGCCTAATCCGGCTTGAAAGCTGACGGCATCAGCATCACTATTTCTGTAAGCGTCAATGCCCCATTTAGTATCGCCATAGGCAATGACATTGTTGCTAACTTCTGATTCAATACCAAGGGTAACTACAGGTGCATTCTGATTGCCCAATGGAGTTTTTTGACCTTCATCAGTTACAAAAGAATAACCACCACCGAAGTAAAGGTTAGTGTTTCTGGCGATAGGCGCATCGTAAGTCACTATGGGCATAATTGCGGCAGCATCACCACCATACAGCACAGAACCCCGCACTGAAACAGGCGCATTGGGAACGGCGTACCGTCCTTGAATATTGCCACCAAGTTGTGCTTCATCGTTTCCTTGCCCGCCACTGGTTGCACCAGCAGCAACACCAGCACCGATGTAGTTACCGTTAGTACCAGCTGTTTGAGCAGAAGCAATTCCGGCCGAGAGGACAATGGAAGCAACAGCGAGGAAAGAGGCAGCTAATTTTGTAAGTTTCATAGGATTCTTCTCACTAGAGTTAGGTAAAATCAATGTTCTCTAGTACTAGAATCTCTTTTTTTACAAAATGTAACCTCGCACATCTGGCTCACCCAAGTGGCTGAATTATTTCTCACCCACCTGGGTGTACAAACTGAAATATTCAGATAACAGTTATTTCTTCAAAAAACGCTGACGTAGACGAGATATAAAAATATTCACCTCTGGTATTTTCATCCATGAAGCGATCGCAGCAAACACTGCAATCCCCACAAAGCCAGATACACCCAACTGTAACAACAGAACCAGTAAACCCGTTTTACCTAACAACTGTTGAGTAGCAACTAAAGTTCCATAGCTGGCAACCCCAGCTACCACACTACCAGCAGTCAAACCTAGAATTGGCACACTCCACTCACGCCAAGGTAAACCATTGAGTTTGCGATCGAGCAACCATAACAGCATCAACAGAGAACTGCAATTTACACCCACTGTTGCTAACACCAAACCGGGAGCACCAAAAGGCCCAACTAAAATCCAATCGAGCACAGCATTGAGAAAGATATTAAAAGTACTGATGCGAAAAGGTGTCTGCCCATCACCCAAGGCATAAAATACCCGCACCAAGACATCACGCCCCAAATAAGCAAACATCCCAATCCCGTAAACAATTAGCAACTCGGAAACTAGCTGCGTAGCATCTTGCGTGAAAGCACCCCGCTCATATATTACCTGGACAATTGGTACAGATAACACTACCATCAACGCTCCTAGAGGTAGCATGGTGACAGCACTAAGCAGGAGTCCCTGACGAATACGTAATTTGAGATCGTCCCAATTTTCTGGTTCGGCAAGTTTGGCAAATATCGGTAATAGAGGCAGCAAAATGATATTAGAAATAATGCCTAAGGGAGTTTGCACTAGCAAATTGGCATAGTTAAAGCCAGCAGCAGCACCAGGGATGGGACTGGCGAAGTAAAGCACAGTAGCAAAGTTAATTGGCATCATCCCTGAAGAAATTGTTGCCGGAGTCATGATTCTAATCATTTCTTGAACACCGGGGGATTTAAAATCAAACCGCAGACGTAACGTACCTAGTCCTAACCGCCACTGAACAATTAGCTGCACCAGCCATTGGAGAATTGCCCCTGCCAAGGTTCCCCAGGCTAATACCATACCACCGATTAAAGCGTATTCTGGCTTGATAATATCCTTGCCCACTTGCATAGTCATGAAAGCAATACCGATGATAACGGTAATGCTAGATAACAGAGGGCTGATGGAGAGCAACCAATATTGATTGGCTGCATTAAGAGTACCGAAGCCAATGCCAATTAATCCTGAAAATAAAGCCATCGGTGCCATAATGCGGAGTTGTTGAATTGCGATCGCTCTGGTTGTCGGCTCCAAACCATAACCGACTAAATCAACGATCGCATCCGCAAATAAAATCTGAGCAACCGTCACCAGCAACAGCAATCCAGCCACCAGCGTTGTCACGGTTTCCACAAGGGGAGCCGCTTCTTCTCGCCGTCGCTTGGCTAAAACGCTGACAACTGCACTGTGTAATGGCCCATTTACACCACCGAGTAATATCAATAGAAAGCCAGGAATAACATAGGCGTAGCTATAGGCGGTAGCAGCTGCACCAACACCAAAAGCCGCAGCGATCGCTTGCTGCCGCACTAAGCCGAAGACTTTACTAATTAATGTGGCTGCGGCAACAATGCCAGCAATTCCAGCGAAAGAACGAGAGGGTTTTTGGTCTTGTTGTGTCACGAATATTACCCGACAACTCTTGCAGAGTGCATATTTTAAAACATTTAACCTGAAATACCGCAGTCTGTCAGGTAAATTTCCACAAATTACTTTTTTTAAATGCTTTCGCTCTTGCTATTGGCTGAGCGATCGCTATAATAGTACGCATTTTAGCTCTCATTTCCAGGCAAAGGCAGGAACTCTTGTACAAAGAGAACACAAGAAACATTAAACCAAATCGCGGATTTATTGATTCTCAGCCAGAATTATTTTTTAACCCATTACGAGGATAGATAAAGAAAGGGGAACTATAAGAATAACCATTTTCTGGGAAATAGTTGAACACTGCAAAAATTCGCATTGCAGTTTGTCATACTTTGACGCGCTTTGGCTCCCTGAAGTTTGGTATGAGGAATCATTATATAAAAACGACATAATCCAGAGCAATGGAACCCAATTCAAATTTCACGGAAAATCAACTTCTCTTGTCAAGCGCTCAACTTCAAGAGCAACTAGAGCAACAAAAGGCTTTGGCGAGTGTAATTGTGCGAATTCGGGAGTCTCTTGACTTAGAAACAATTTTTCAAACTACTGTTACACAAGTGCGTCAGTTGCTAAATGCTGATCGTGTAGCAGTCTTCCAGTTTGACTTGGAAAAAGATTGGGAAGGAGAATTTGTTTCTGAGGATGTTGCACTTGGCTGGGACTCAGCGCTGGCAGTCAAAGTTTACGACCACTGCTTTGGAGAACAATTTGCTTCCAGTTATCAACAAGGTCGAGTGCAAGCAGTAGCAGATATTTACAAGGCAGGACTGAGTGATTGTCATGCCGCAATTTTGAGTAAATTTCAGGTACAGGCCAACCTCGTTGTGCCTCTATTGCGGGAAAAAGAACTGTGGGGATTGCTTTGCATTCATCAGTGCAGTGAGGCTCGTGACTGGAAAGAATCGGAAATTGAGTTTATTCGTCAAATTGCTGATCATCTTGTTGTTGCGATTCAACAAGCGAAGCATCTCCATGAAGTCCAATTGCAAGCCGCAGAGTTAGCTCAAGCGGCTCAACGCGACCAAGTAATTGCTCGGATTGTCGATGAAATTCGCTCACCCCTTGATATTGAAACCATCTTTAAAACCACTACTCAAGAAATACGCCAGCTGCTGCAAGCTGATCGAGTTGCCATCTTTAGCTTCAATGACGATTGGAGTGGTAACTTCGTTGCTGAATCATTTGCAGAAGGCTGGACTCCTTTAGTTGGTGTTGAGCCTGCGATCGCTGATACTTATTTACAACAGACGCAAGGCGGACGTTACGTTAACAATCAAACATTTACAGTCAATGACATTTATCAAGCCGGATTAACAAACTGCCATATAACCCTGTTAGAGCAATTCCAGGCAAAAGCCTTTGCAACTGCCCCCATTCTCCAAGGAGATAAACTTTGGGGAGTCATTGCTGCCTACCAAAATGCCTCACCCAGACAGTGGCAATCTTATGAAGTCGAATCGCTGACCAAAATCGGCACACAAATTGGTGTGGCACTGCGACACTATAAGTTACTAGCACACGCTCAGTACCAAGCAGAGCAACAAAAGACACTGACTAGCGTGATTACTCGAATTCGAGAGTCTTTAGATTTAGATACAATCTTCCAGACTACTGTCACCGAGGCACGGCAAATGCTGCAAGCCGATAGAGTAGCAGTCTTTCGTTTTGACCCTCAAAAAGATTGGGAAGGAGAATTTATTTCTGAGGATGTTGTACCTGAATGTAACTCGGTTATAGCAGAAAAAGTTTATGACTATTGTTTCGGTGAAAACTTTGCACCCCTTTACGCACAAGGTCGAGTAAATACGATCGCGGACATTTATCAAGGAAAGTTTCCAGGTTGCTACGTCCAAATCCTAGAAAAATTTCAAGTGCGTGCAAATATGATCGCACCTCTATTGAAAAAAGGTGAACTTTGGGGATTGCTGTGTATTCACCAATGCAACACTCCTCGTTACTGGCAACCCTCTGAAATTGAATTTGCCAGTCAAATAGCCGAGCAATTGGGAGTCGCATTAAAACAGGATTCTTATTTAAAGCAAGTTCAAATGCAGGTTATCCAGTTAGCAGAAGCTACTGAACGGGAGAAAGCAATGGAACGGCAAGAATTACTGGCTGCAACCATAGATAAAATCCGCCAGTCACTCGATATTAAAACTATTTTTAAAACTACTACTCAAGCTGTGCGAGAGTTGCTCGAAGTCGAGCGAGTTGCAATCTACCGCTTCAACACAGATTGGAGCGGTAAATTTGTAGCAGATTCTTTTAAAGATGGTTGGATACCTGTTGCACAAGCTCAACCAATAATTATAGAAACCTTTGAGGACACAGACGACGATAACGAACTTCCGCGTAACGAAACCTTTGTTCCCATTCGGGAAGGTGAAAAATTATGGGGATTATTAGTTGCTTATCAGAATTCGCAACCGCGTTATTGGAAAGAGGAAGAAATTAATTTGCTGGCTCAAGTAGGGGTACAATTGGGGATTGCGATTCAGCAAGCAGAATTACTCGAACAAACTAAACGTCAAACCTCAGAACTTACTCAAGCTCTCCAAGAATTAAAACAAACTCAAACCCGGTTAATTCAGGGTGAAAAAATGGCAGGCTTAGGACAATTACTTGCTGGAGTCGCGCATGAAATCAACAATCCTGTAAGTTTTATTTTTGGTAATCTGATCCATTTAAATGAATATACTCAGGAACTGCTAAATGTAGTGAAGCTTTACCGACAAAACTCCTCACTATCGCCAACTGTCCAAGAGCAAATTAACAAGACTGATTTGGACTTTCTCATCGAAGATTTGCCCAAAACTCTTGAGTCAATGAAAGTAGGAACAGAGCGTATTTGTGAAATTGTGCTATCACTACGAAACTTTTCTCGTACAGATGAGGCTGAATTAAAACCAGTAGATATTAATGAAGGCTTGGATAGTACTTTGCTGATTTTAGGGCATCGGCTCAAAAACAATAATGAACGCCCAGCTATTGAGATTGTGAAAGAATATGGTACTTTCCCTTTGCTCGAATGCTATCCCTCGCAATTAAATCAAGTGTTTATGAATCTTTTGAGTAATAGTATTGATGCATTAGAGGAAAAGTTTAAAACTATACAGCAAAGGTATTTGAAGCTATCCCAAACGTGTCCAAGAATACCCTTAACTATCTGGATTAGTACGCAAGCCATTAATAACCAGATTGTAATTAGAATAGCTGATAATGGTCTTGGGATTCCAGAAGAAGTGCGATCGCACATGTTTGACCCCTTCTTCACTACCAAAGCACCAAGTAAAGGTACGGGTTTAGGATTGTCTATCAGCTATCAAATAGTAGTTGAAAAACATCATGGTCAAATTAAATGTTCCTCTAAACCAGGAGAAGGAACAGAGTTTGTGATTGAAATTCCTAGCAGTAATTAGAGGCGGCTGATTTTCGATAATTCTAATAATACATTTCACAAAATATCTGGTACAGATACACTTGTAAGTTTAACCAAAATTACTCGCAGGATAGCTTGCTGACCCAAACTTTTTGGCATTAAGTCCGCGTAGATTATAGCTCAATAGGCTTGGGTCAGTAATTTTTGATTATAGAAAATCCCTCCAACCCATGCCAGACGATCTAAAAAGGAGGGTTAGGGAGGATCTCATCAAATCTTAACTGAACTGCCTTGGTTTATAGCCGCGACTTCAGTATCCTGATGTCGTTTTGCTCATTAACACAACCTAGTCAATTACAAATACCCACTTTGTCAGTTTGTCTAATTAAGCTATGTTTGGTAAATAAAATAAGTAGCCTACATGATCGGCTGTTATTCCACACTTGACATAAAGCATTGTGAGTGCAAAACGTCTGCCAGAAACCATTGCCCATGTCAGAATTACTCGCCAATCCTGGCAACACGGCTTCCTTGAAGGCGAAGTGAGTGCAGGTGAGTTTGAGTGGCATTTCCAGTGGCATTTTCGCCGGGGAGAACTTGCCGTCAAGCCTTCCCAAGGCCGCGCCTTAATCAAAGAACCCCTAGGTCGATTCTTGGAGCAACAAGATTATCAATTAGAGCCTGGAGGAGATTATGCTTTTACTATTCGGGCAGAACTTTAAAAGTTAGGATTTAGGAATTTAATTTTGGATTTTAGATTTTAGATTTTTTCTTCAATCCAAAATCCAAAATCTAAAATTGGTTGACTGCTGATTCAGTGAGGCGATTTAAATATCTTTCGATTAAGAGGATGGCAACAATGTCATCTATCGGTCTTGGTGGCTGTCGCAGACCCTGTGGCAATAGCTTTATTAGCCCCTTGGGCGGGAACATTTGCCAATAGCGATCGCGTGCTTCTAGGGTTGTGTAGCGCTCATCCACTAAAATAATACTCAGAGGTTCTGTCAATTCCTGATATAATTTTTGTCTCCACTGCTTGGCTGTAGTTTGGTCGCCCATCACCATCAAGGAAATCGGAAACTTTTGACGCAGTGTCTCAATGGTAGCGATCGCCTCTTTTGCTAGCACGACCTGATGATAATACAGTTGCCGATCCAGTCCCATCACCGCTAAACCACACTTATCTCGACCTGGATCAAACCCCAAGATGACTGGTTGCGTTGGTGAAAATTCACGGAAATTCATAATAAATTCAAAATTAAAAATTAAGAATTAGAAATTTACCCTTACAGGGATCTTGCTACGCGTAGCGTCTCGTAGAGAATAAATACAATCACAGCAACTATTTTGCCTGCTGTTCAATATGTTTAAATCTTACTAATAACAGTGTGCAAATAATTTTTTAAGTACTAAAAATAATTTGTCCGTTGACTATTGCCACTAATTTTACTCTCAAGGGCCCAGCTGTATAAGTGTCCTCTGCTGCGATCGCTTTGATCTCCAAGGGTTGATTATACTGTCTTAATTGATTGACAAAGCGTAAAAAAGTCCCGTCTACTTGGACATTTTCGACAATTCCGGCGTTACGGGCCCGAAATTGGGAAGCAGAAATCAGTATTTCCAACCGCTGCTGTAACTGATAGGATGTCATGGTTTTGGAATCGGTAGTAGTTGTGGCCAGCACCGCGCCTCCCGAAAAAACCAATTGATTCCGGGCTGTATCGGCAAAAAATTCTATCTGCTTTTCTCCTCTGACATAATTACCAGCGGAAAAAATTCGCACCACGTATTCTTGACCATCCTCAATCTGCTTGCTCAATTTCTCAACCCTCTCCTGGGTGAAGCGTATTAGCTCTGCATTTGCAGGATTTGCGCCGGGTTCACTTAATTCCAGGTTGGCATTGCGATTGGCTTCTTGTAAAAGTTGTACCACTGCCTGACGGGCAGCATTCGGTTGGGTCACACGAACTACACCAGCAGACAGAACTTGACCGCGAACTAAAGCTAGCTTACCCAGACGCAAGTCGCGGTAGGACTGATAATATTTTTCTAACCTTGCAACTTCCAGTTCTAGTTGCTCCTGTTGTCCTTCCAATTCTTTGAGGCGAGATTCCCGTTTGGCAATTACTTGCTCTCGCGCTGCAACTTCTAGATTACGCTTTTGAATTAGTTGATCCAGTTGGGCGATTTTTCGATCGCGCTGTTCTACAGCTTCTTGGCGGTTAGCGAGTTCGCGATCGCGTTTTTCAATAGCTGCTTTGGCTTCATCAATAGCTTTTTTAGCTTCAGCGTAAAGCCTTTGACGTTCTGTCTTCAGTAGTTCAACTGCTGCCTGTAGCTCCTTTCTCTGATTGTAAACGCTTTGCAATTCAGCTATAGCTTTTTGGTACTGAGTTACAACTTGTTCTAGCTGACCTTGAGTGCGTTGGAGTTGAGTTTGAGTTTGGGCTTGTTGACTAATGGTACGGTTCAATTGAGCTTGTGTTTGGCGTTGTTTGGCATTTGCCGCCTGCAAAGATTGATTGATTACCTGCAATTCTTGTTGTGCTTTTGCTTGGGCAATTCTTGCTTGATTTAGCTCACTCTCTACCTGACTTTTCTGAGCTTCTGCGGTTTTTAGCTGTTCCCGCTTCTGCCTGAGGTCTGTTTGAATATCTTCCAATTCAAAGACTCCCTTTCGCAAGCCTTCGTCGGCAGCGAATAAAATTCCTAAGGTTGATGCTGAAATCAAACCGCCCGTAAAAATAGTTACCAGTACAGCAGTATTTTTCGGACGAAGGTTAAAAAGTGAGAGGCGGGCTTTGCCAACTCGTGTGCCGATGCGATCGCCCACGGTTGCAATTACGCCTCCCAGAATTAAAATTGCTGCGATGAGGATGTATCCGGTGGTCATCTTTAGCTACCGAAATCCTTCCAGATACAGCCTACTACTTTTAACCATTGTCTGGAAAGAAGTGGAAATTGGCAATAGCTGAAATTACTCAATTTTTAGATTTACCTCTAGCTATTAGTGTCATTTTTCAAAATAGAACACGCGCCGATTCCCCTTTCTCCAATTGCATTTATGTGAATTGCCTACTTAAGGTAACAGGTTTATGCACAGTAATCTTCTTTTTGTGGATAGAAATCATCTTTTTTTCACGCAAATCCCCTAGTAGCCTAGTAACAGTAACACGAGTCGAACCAATTGCCTCTGCGATCGCTTGATGAGATAACTTCAGATCAATTGTGATCCCATCTGCACAAGGAACGCCAAAATCCCGACAAAGAATTAGCAAAAAACTCACCAACCGAGAACCCATATCTCGGTGAGCGAGAGTTTCAATCATCATCTCCGTTTGTAAAATGCGGGAAGACAGACCTCGCAGCATTAACATTGATAATTCTGGATTTTCCTTGAGTGCTTGCTCCACTTGTTCAATTGGTGCTGACAGTAATTCCACAGGGGTAAATGCAACCGCATGGTAAAACCTATCCGACTTATTTCCCGTCAGCAATGACAAAACACCAAAAACACTATTTTCCCGTAGCAACGCTACCGTTATTTCCTCTCCTGCCTCGTACACCCTGGAAAGTTTAACAGCACCTTTCAAAAGAAAATAAACTCGTTCGGCAGGATCGCCAGGAAAAAAGATCGTTTTATTGCGTTCAAACGTTTCCACAACTGGCGGAAACGCCCCGGTCGCCATCTGACGAAATACATTTGCTAGGGCTTTATCTTGTGTCACGATCATCTCCCTTCCCCTACCCAATGCCGGAAAAACAAAAACTGATTACCTAAGAATACACCCGAAAAATGAATATAGCACCGTCAACCTTTTTGTACTTTCCTATACTCAAACTAATCTCTTCATAACTCTTTGTTTATAATGATACATAATTGTTGATCCTTTCAGCTACTAATTGTTGATAAGTACTTCCAATAGCTGTATTCAAAAGGTTTTTTGAAGAACAAATAAAGTTATTTTGAGAATATCTTTAGAAAAAATCAAGATTTTTGTCACAGCAAACACTCTTACCAATATTCATTTTTGCAAATCCTGTGTAAAACAAAGACAAACTAGCCTCAGATTCTAGTATGCTCCTAATGATCGATCGCATTAACAATTTCTATGCTGAATCTGACTGGAAAAAATGCTCTTGTTACAGGTATTGCCAATAACCGCTCGATCGCCTGGGGCATCGCCCAACAGCTCCATAAAGCCGGAGCAAACCTGGGTATTACCTACCTGCCGGATGAACGCGGCAAAATGGAGAAAAAAGTTGCGGAGTTGGTAGAACCCCTCAACCCCAGCTTATTTCTTCCCTGTAATGTCCAAAATGATGAACAGATTCAATCTACCTTTGAAACAATCCGCAATCAGTGGGGAAAGCTAGACATCCTCATCCATTGTCTTGCCTTTGCTAGCAAAGACGATTTGAGTGGAGATTTTAGCCAAACCTCTCGTTCTGGCTTCAACACCGCCTTAGAAATTAGTACCTACTCGCTGGTGCAGTTAAGTGGTGCAGCTAAACCTTTGATGACAGAGGGAGGTAGTATCGTCACCCTCACATATTTAGGTGGTGTTAGAGCAATCCCCAACTATAACGTTATGGGAGTTGCCAAGGCGGGGTTAGAAATGAGTGTACGTTACCTAGCCGCCGAACTAGGGCCGCAAAATATCCGCGTGAATGCCATCTCCGCAGGTCCCATCCGCACTTTGGCATCTTCAGCAGTCGGCGGGATTTTGGATATGATTCATCATGTAGAAGAAGTAGCTCCCCTACGACGTACCGTCACTCAGCTAGAAGTGGGCAACACTGCCGCTTTCTTGTGTAGTGATTTGTCCAGCGGTATTACCGGACAAGTGCTGTATGTAGATGCAGGATATGAAATTATGGGAATGTGACGCGATAAAGTTAGTAGTTAGGAGTTAAAAATTTATAACTCATAACTCCTAACTTCTAACTCTTTCCACTCCCCATGCAAACAACCAATCGTCAAGTTAATTCAAGCTACGATCAGTCAACTAAAACCCCTCGGATTGCCACTGTCCACCGCACCACTGGTGAAACTGATGTGCAAGTTACCATTAATCTGGATGGTAGAGGAATTTGCACGGCAGCAACTGGCATTCCGTTTTTGGATCATATGTTGCATCAAATTGCCTCCCACGGACTGATTGATATAGATGTCCAAGCCAAGGGAGACTTGGAAATTGATGACCATCACACTAACGAAGATGTAGGCATTACCTTGGGCCAAGCTTTCAACCAAGCACTAGGAGACAGAAAAGGCATTGTCCGCTTTGGTAATTTCCTAGCACCACTGGATGAAGCCTTAGTTCAAGTAGCGCTAGACTTTTCCGGACGTCCTCACCTCAGCTACGGCTTGCAAATTCCTACCCAGCGGGTAGGAACCTATGACACGCAACTCGTGCGCGAATTTTTTGTGGCTTTGGTGAACCATAGCCAAATGACACTGCACATTCGGCAACTGGATGGCATTAATTCCCATCACATTATTGAAGCAACATTTAAGGCGTTTGCGAGGGCAACGCGGCTGGCGGTTGAAATCGACCCCCGTCGTGCTGGCTTGATTCCCAGTTCTAAAGGCGTTTTGTAAAGCTAGCCAGAATTACTTGCCAGGGCTGATATTTTTAATGTTAATTCAGCTACTCTGTTTGCGATAATTGACACACAGGTTAGTGATGGTTATTATCAGCCTACTGGGTAACTTGTAATTAATACCAAGCTGGTAATTCCGAGATGAAGTCTGTTGCAGATGACCCTGATTCTCAACTTAATACCACAGATACTCCGCCAGTAGTCCTGACTTCTGAGTTGCGAAAAGTCTACCGCACTGGTTTTTGGCTAAATCAAAAAGTCGTATCTCTCAAAAACTGTTCTCTAACAGTTTATAAAGGCGAAACCTTTGGGTTGCTGGGGCCAAATGGAGCTGGGAAAACTACCCTTTTAAAATTGTTGCTAGGAATTATTCGTCCTAGCTCTGGACGAGGATTATTATTGGGTGAGCCACTGGGCGATCGCACTATCAAGCAACATATCGGATATCTGCCGGAAAATCCCTATTTGTATGACTATCTCACTGGCTGGGAATTTTTGCAGCTAGCCGCTGGGCTATTCCAAATTCCCCAAAGTATCCAACGCCAACGCATTCCCCAACTGCTGGAATTAGTGGGTTTATCCCAAGCCGATGCCCGCAAAAAGCTGCTGCGTCGCTACTCTAAAGGAATGCTACAGCGTGTTGGCATGGCACAGGCGCTAATTAACGAGCCAGATTTGGTTTTTCTCGATGAACCGATGTCTGGTCTTGATCCGGTAGGACGCTACCAGATGCGGGAAATTATCTTGGCGCTAAAAGCCGCTGGGAAGACGATTTTTTTCAACAGCCACGTTCTTAGTGAAGTAGAACAGATTTGCGATCGCATTGCCATCCTCGCTCAAGGTGAATTAATTTGCTCTGGTTCCCTCAATGAACTCTTAGGTAAAAACAACACATATCACGTAAAAGGTCAAGGTGGTGACTGGGAAATTCTGAAAAAATGGATACCCACTCTCAGATTTGAACCTGATGGTTCATGGCAAGGTACATTACAAGACGATTACTATGATTTTCTCGCCAGTCTTCGTCTCATGGAGGGTAAAATTATCGCCATGAACTTGTCGCGTTACTCCCTAGAAGAGTTTTTTATTCAACAAATTCAAAGGAAAAATGACTCACTTAATTAATCTTCTCGCTTGTTGGTAAATAGTAAATTTTGGATTAATTTGAGGAAGAAAACCCAAAATTTCTGTCTTTTTGAGTTTATCTTTCTCAAGCCAACCTACAAAAAATCAAATTACGATCTATTTTTAAGGTTATTTGTATTTATTTAATGAAATTGTTCATAATTTTGGTAGTCCTAGCAGATTTTGAATCACAGTTAAGATGTCGTAAAATTGACTTTGACAATAAATTTCATTCGTAAGTACTTGTTCGGTTAACAGATAGTTTCTTGTATAAACTATGTTGATTTGTGTAAGTCCTAATATTTTTTGATAATTCCTATATTCAAGTTGGCTTAACTTTAAATTAACTTCACTAAAAATTCAAATTCAATAGACAAATTTACTCCGGAAAATGACACTTTTCGAGGAAAATAAGAGTGTCGGGGAACTTGAATACTTAGGTATAGTCAAAATAAAAATGTTTAGACAGTACTTTATTGATCGTAGTTTCAGAGTCTCAAGGTAAATATGCTTAACACAACTTTGTTTAAATTCCTAACTCAGCCAGTTGTGGGTGTGGCTTTGTTAACTGCTGTCAATGCCGCTGTGCCATCTGCCAGTCTAGCTCAGGGACAACCAGTACCACCAACTACACAATCACCAACCACGCAAACACAAATAGATACTAATTATTCATTAGGAGGCGGCGATCGCATCCGTGTAAATGTATTTGAAGTACCTGAGTATACAGGCGAATACCAAATTCCCCCAGGTGGAGCAATCAACCTACCTTTAATTGGTAGTGTGTCAGTCCTTGGTCTAACAACTGAACAGGCTGCTGACGAAATTGCCAGAAGATATGCTCGCTTCCTCAAACGTCCCTTGATCTCAGTCAATTTGTTATCGCCTCGTCCGATCAATATTTTTGTTGCTGGAGAGGTGACACGTCCAGGGGCTTACACCCTGAGCTTGAGTGGAGGGGCAGGAGATAATCCAGGCGTACAATACCCCACTGTATTAGCCGCACTGACAACAGCGCAGGGGGTAACCCTAGCTGCGGATGTGACTCAAGTACAATTACGGCGTAAAATAGGACGCTCCTCAGAGCAAGTCGTCAGTGTCAATTTGAAGGAACTCATCCAAACAGGCAGGTTATCACAGGATATTACCTTGCGGGATGGAGACACTATAGTTGTGCCAACTGCAACTAACTTCAACGTGGCAGAATCCCGTAATATATTTGCATCTAACTTTGCCGCTAGCCAAACCACACCCCGCACAGTAACAATTATCGGTGAAGTTAACCGTCCCGGTTCGTATCTTGTCACCCCAGCTAGCACAGATGCACAGGGGGGGGGCGCAACCGCTAATAGTGGTACTGTGACTCCTAATGGTCTACCAAATGTGACGCGGGTAATTCAACTAGCTGGGGGAATTACAGCACAGGCTGATATTCGTAATCTCAAGCTACGCCGACCTACAAGATCTGGTTCAGAACAAGCTATAGATATCAATCTTTGGCAATTATTGCAGAGTGGTGATGCCAATCAAGACATCATTGTGCAAGACGGAGATACCATTGTTATTCCGACGGCAACTGAAATCAACCCCGCAGAAGCCACTCAATTAGCTACAACTACTTTGTCTCCTGCACGCATTCAAGTTGGTGTGGTAGGCGAAGTTAAAAGACCAGGGTTAACAGATGTTCAGCCGAATAGCTCTTTAAATCAAGCTATACTAGCTGCTGGAGGATTTAATGATGCCAGAGCTAGTAGTGATGCTGTTGATTTGATTCGCCTCAATCCTAATGGTTCCGTGACTAAACGTATAGTAAAGGTGGATTTCTCCGCTGGGATTAATGAGCAAACTAATCCCATACTCCGCAATAATGATGTTGTGGTAGTCAATCGATCTGGTTTAGCTAACGCTGGCGATACCACAAACACTATAGCTGGGCCTCTAGGTGTTATATTTAGTATTTTGAGGGTGTTCGGACTCTAGTTTAAAATACAGATATGAATTGGGGGCGTTGGTCAAATCTCTCCGTCCCCAAAATTCCATTATTCTATGAGTCAAAGCTCAATCGTCAAGAGTTAATATAGCCCTACTTAATCATTTGTGAAAGATAAAAAGGCTGAAAAGCTTATAAATACGTAAATTTATCTCCGTATTGGATTGCCATAAAAACAACTATAGACTCATTAATTGCAGTATTAAACTAACTCCTGTACTGCTTTTTGAAAGCAAGAATTAAGTAAGTGGATGTGAATAATTAAAGGTTTGTACTAAGCGGCTCCAACCCTATTTTAGGGTTGGAGCCGCTTAGTATGAGCTAACTTAATAAATTTTACATTGGGTAACATAGTTTTATTTATTCTTGCCCACCTACTTCAATGATCGTAGAGCTGTACTCTTGCAGAGAAGCAAGCTATGCAAAGCGTCTTTATATTCTAAAGAAAAACTTGTAGGCTAGAATAGCCGTTCTCGTATTCCTGGGGACAAGCAAGCTACGCACTCATCGACCACAGGATAAGACAAGAGTATGGTACGAACTGGCTTAGATGGAGCGATCGCTGACTCAAAAATTGTATTTTCTATCCCCATTTTAAAATAATATCAAGTAATATTACTCATTGACAAATGGTATGAACCTAAATTTATCACTGAAAATTCTTAATCTGCTATTGATAGGCTTTTTCAAAGTTTGTTTCAGTTACTTTAATTTCTTATGATAATGAGAATTAGTTAGAAGGTAGAGGTATTAATTTCTCGGCTCTGCCTTGTTTATACTCACAAAATGATTCTTATTATCATAAGAAATATTTAAGTAAATTAACTGTTTGATGACAGATATACTATCTTAACCATAGATACCGCGTATACACAGTAGAATGATGTCGAATTGGAAATAACGCTATTTGTACGGTTGCTTAATGTCCATAAATGCGGTAAACATCGATACTGATAATTTGAATTCAGTAATTTTACTAGACAGTTGCCATTTTCTGGAACACAAGCTAAAAAGGCTTTTCAGCCATATTTACGTGGAACCTCTCAGGTGCAATCCTGATAAAGCGTGTATAAACTTACAAATAGCAGTTACATGACCGTATCCAATACTGAGTTACTTACTAAGGCTAGAGTTACTGACCGTTGACAATTTAGTTTTTGCAACATACCCTATTTTTTCCCTATGATGATTCATGGTTTCGGTTTTCTCAGTTTGAGCGCATCTCTTGTACTTCCCTGGGCATTAACAGGACTAGTTCAAGGAGAGAGAATAGCAGAGTCTTTAGTTAAAGATGTTCGTCAGTCATCTACTGATCGGGAAACGACACTACCAAGTCGCAAGTTGATCAGCCAGGTTCCAACTGGGACAACATACTATGTTAGTGGTACCGGAAGCGACAAAAATAGCGGACGCACCACCTCATCCGCCTTTAGGACAATTCAAAGGGCAGCAAATCTGACTAACCCTGGGGACAAGGTACTCATTATGAATGGGGTATATAAGAATGCACACCCATCCGGAACAGTACTAGATATTAAACGTTCTGGAACGGCAAATGCATGGATTACTTATAAAGCATATCCTGGACACCTGCCAAAACTTCAGAATAGTGGATGGCATGGAATTTTTATTTCCAATGGAGCATCATATATAGAGGTAAACGGACTGGATATTGCAGGGAACAATCGCAATATAACCCTTTCGTACGCCCAGAGTCAGAAGTATAATAGATCAAACCCGCTGACTAATGGAAACTGCATCACCATAGATGGACGAAACAGTAAGCGCCCCCACCATATACGTATTCTCAACAACAAAGTACATGATTGTGGAGGTGGAGGCATTTCAGCCATAGAATCGGACTACATAACAGTGGATAATAACGAGGTGTTCAATAATGCCTGGTACTCAGTCTACGGCTGTAGCGGCATTTCGCTGCTCAATACTTGGAATTATGACAACAGCCAGAACTACAAGATGTTTGTGACCAGAAACAAGGTCTACAACAATAAAATGCTCATTCCCTGGATTCAGAACGGAAAGTTCCAAGACGGTAATGGCATTATTGTTGATCGTTCAAGAAATAATGGGTCTGGTGGCTCAAAATTGAGTGCATATCGAGGACGTACTTTGATTGCCAACAATATCTCATATAAAAATGGTGGTTCGGGCATTCATACCTATGAAAGTGACCATGTCGATATTGTCCACAACACAACTTATCTGAATAACCAGACTGCGGGAATTAATTATGGGCAAATCATGAGTAATTCTTCAGCTGATATCAAAGTTTTGAATAACATCCTTTATTCTGCACCTAACAAACCAATAAACGCGCGTTATAACAGTAGCAACACTACTTTCAACTACAACCTATACAACAACAATGGTTCCCGTGTAAGTGTTGTCGGGACTAACGATATTATGGCAGATCCACAATTTTTTAATGCCTCGATTGGTGACTTTAGACTGAAAGGGACGAGTCGGGCAATCAATAGTGGTTTTAGATGGAATAATTTGGCAACCGATGTTCTAGGCAATCCTCGTATCTATGGTTCAGCATCCGATAGAGGGGCACACGAAAAGCAGGATTAGTTAACAATTATCTTTGCTAATTTACGAAGACAGGTATTGAGTTAATAGTAGTATGGCATCGGGTTGTATGGCAAAATTCTGATTTATATAGAGCTTTTGTCTACAACCCGTTGTTTTTACCTGCATTGCTTACCTGATCTACAACCTTGTTTTTAATATCTTGAAGTAGACCCTAAACTTTGGAGATTTTATCTTTTCGCAAGTCCCTTAAGTTCTTTTGTCAACTCCCTTGGTTTAAAATATTCATGATCGTGATATAAATAACTACTAGACTCATGTTTATCAATGATTCCATTCACGACTAAACCTAGGACATTGTAATTGGATCTCTCTAACATCTCTTGAGCAGCGTTAGCACTGTTAGAATCAATTACCCCAGGTCGAGCTACTAACAAAATCCCATCAGTCATTTGGCTTAAAGTTAAAGCATCGGCTGCCAAAAGGAGGGGAGGAGCATCAATAATTACAAAATCATAGTTATGTTGAGATGAAAAATTTTCAATTAATGCTGCCATCCGTTGTGAGTCAAGCAAAGCAAGTGGGTTGTGAGGTCTAACTCCAGCAGTCAAGACATCAAGATTATCCATTACCTTAGATACTGTAACTTCAAATTCGGACTGACCTACAAGAACCTCACTCAAACCAACTGCATTGGTTAGTTGCCAGAGATGATGCTGGGAAGGAACTCGCATATCTGCATCAATTAGTAAAACTTTACGTCCTAGTTGAGCGATCGCTGCTGCCAAATTAGCTGAAACTGTAGACTTACCTTCCTTAGGAACTGCACTAGTTACCACAATAGTTTTGAGCACTTTATCTGAACTCAGGAATTTCAGATTGGCTTGAATCATTCGGTACATTTCACTAGTTAAAGAGTAAGGCGTATCTCTGACAGCAATTTTTTGAGTTATTGATTCTACATTTGAATAACGGGAGCCAACCTTTTTAACAGACAAAGGAACAATTCCCAGCAACGTATATCTAAATACATCTCTGACTTCCTTAAGTGTTTTCAGAGATCTATCTCTCATTCCTAAAAAGAGAACAGTTGTAGTCGCCAAAAATAAACCAAACATCACCCCTAGCAGCAAAACTATCATTTTTTTGCCTGCTACTGGATTTTTAGGCACTAAAGCCTGAGCAATAATCCGGGAACTAGCTGTATTTGTATTTTCTACTAACTGTAATTCTTGAACCTTTTTCAAAAGAGTTTGATATGTCGATTCTGCGACTTCAACTTTCCTTTCTAACTCCCGCTGATTTTGTGCTAACTGTGGTATGATTTTAACTCGCTGTTCGTAGGTAGAACGGGAATTATATAGGGAGGAGAGTCTTTTGGCTAAACCAAAGCGCTGTATTTCTGACTGCAGAAAATTTTGAATCAGGTTTTGTCTGAGTTCTCCAATTTGTAATAGGCTCTGTGGAATTTGTGTTTGATTACCAACAGTCTGACCAATTTGCTGTTGCAGGAGGGATTGTAAGCTAGCTTTCTTTGCTTCTAAGTTAACAATTACGGGATTGTCATCTAGGAAACGGCTACGCTCAATCGCTAGCTGTCGATCGGTTTCTTGAAGTTGTGTAAGAACTCCCTGCACTGCAGGTGACTGACTGAGGGCACTGACTGCGATCGCTTCCTTAGAATTTAGCTCTACTTTCTGGCGCAGTTGATTAGTTTGGGCGTTTACCTCATCCAGTTGAGCCTTAACAGTATTCATCTCATTGTCTAGATTTCCAATAGTCGTAACGGCTGATCTTGTCTCCTCTGATAAATCTGCAATCTGATGCTTTTGCTTAAATATACGTAGGGCTACTTCCGCATTATTAACAGCTTCTTGAGTTTTAGGAAGCTGCTTGGCCATAAATTGACGAGTTGCTGCTGCCTCAGAGCGATTTGTCAGAATGTCATTTTCTAAATAAAGACTCATGATTGTGTTTACGACAGCCGCTGATTGTTCGGGGTCACGGCTGGTATAGCTAATTCGCAATACATCTGTACCACCAACAATTTTTAGTATCAGAGATTTTCGTAGTTGATCTACTTCCAGAGGTTTACCTTCTGAGTCTTGAAGCTGTAGTTTGTCTATTGTTCGCTGCAATAGAGTCGGTGAAGAAATAACTTCTATTTGAGTATTTATAGGATTTTGATTTGCTATCAGGGATTTTAAATCTCCTGCATCTCCTCCTTCACTGTTATTAGGCAAAAGATTAGATCCTACTACCTTAAAAGAAGGAATTCTAAATAACAGTTTTCCTTCGGCTTCATAGGATGGCTTTATAAATTGTGTAGCTACAGCACTGAGCATAACTGTAGCCGCAAATATTGCAGTAGCAGGTAGCCACCATCGTTTCAATATCAATAAGTAACGACTAAGGTCTAAATCAATAGATTCTCTAGATTCCATAGATTTTTGTGACATAAATCTTCAAAAGTACAGGTTTTTAACAAGAAACTAACAATTGACTTACTTAAAGAATACACAAACCACTGCAATTGACAAGACTGATGCGATTTGACAATATGACAATAGTATAGACTATCTAAGTCACAAATTGAGTTCCCATTCTGGCACAATGGTGCCATAGCATTGCAGACCACGCTAGTGAGCAAAAACTAACTTAACAAATTCTGGATTCGAGGTGAGTGAAAGGTGTCGTCACTCTCTAATGCACCATAAATTAACCTTTTAGCATCACTACATACATTGAATTTTTTTTTGCTATTAGCCATTAGTATTAAAATTTTAAATTTGTTTCTCGATTATCAAGGGTCTGATTTTCTCGTCGAAGTTGATATGGCTCTATCCATTGTGAAATCACCCATGATGTCTAAAGTTACCCAGCCCAGTAAAAAACTCATTTTCCAGTCAGTTTGCGATTTTTGACCACATATATTCATTATTCACCCTAATTTAATAAATAACTCTATTGATTTTATTGTTACACATTTGCACGTGTAGGAAGTTTGCTTGATAATATTGCTGATACATAAAGTATCCATTCCAGACTATTTTGCTCTAATAATGTAGTTTCAGTTAAATTTGAAAGAATAATATAGGTTAGATAAAGTAAAAGCCATAAGTTTGCAAATGTTTGATTCCATCGGATTAAATATATCGATCTTAATAAATTAATAACAAAGCCAATTATAAAAACCAAAACTCCTACTAGACCCAACGCTAACCATAAATCGAGAAAACCATTGTGAGCATTAGGAGTATTCCATTGTACAGTTTGTAGAACAAGAGAAGACTCACCATTCTTCTCCCAGAATGCTCCATAGCCATATCCTAACCACGGTTTTTTAGCAATCATATCCAACACAGCAGGCCATAAATCTGAACGTCCAGTAAGTGTTGTGTCCTTACCTACTGAGCCTAAAATTGTATCAGCTTGTGAGAGAAACCAAGTATAAAAAGCTATACCAAATGTTGCTAGCAACGTCACAATAGGTACCATTACTTTATACTTTAAATGTAAAATTCGATAATATATAAGAAAAGCAACTGTAATGATTATAAAATTGCCCAGAGATGTTGTTGATTTGGATAATAATACAAGCACTCCAGAAGCAATATAGCCAAGCCATAAAACCCAGCGATTTTCTCTATTAGTCATAGCAAGGAAGAAAAATATTGCTGCACTAAGTACAAATCTCTTGCCAAGAAGATTCTTATGTGGGTATATTCCTCGCCAAGCAACTGTGCCAACATCGCCTACAATACTGTATTTGGGTATTAATAGAGCAAACAGAAAACACATTACTGCTGAGATACCAAGCATATATGCGCATAACTTCAGTTGTTCTTTCAAGGTGTAGCGTGAAGCTAAATAAAGCCCAAAGAGCATTGTTCCTGCTAAACCTACAACACGACGTATAGTAGTATCTGAATCTAAAGACCAAAAACTAGAGAGTGCACAAACTCCGAGCAATACCCAAATAAATTTATCTCTGCTAAAGACGTAAGTAACCTTCTTCCAACGTAGAGTAATTAAGGAAAGGCTAACTATATAGGTAAAAGTGAAAAGCAATCGGGCTATAAGTCTATCACCTTCTTTGAGGGTAAAGCCATCCGTCATCAAAGGATCTAGTGGAGTTCCTGAATAGATCATTAAACACGTAAGTGTAACTAATTGTTCAACAAAAATTAGAAATTTTCTCATTTTTTATCATGTGTAAATATCATCATATATATTAATTAAACTAATAATTCACAAACTTATGATTACTAGTCTCTGTTGATTTTGAAAAATACTTACCATCTCATTCACTTTTGATGAGATGGCTAGTATTTTGGGGATTAATATTTTTTCATTAAACCCGAAGATAGAAATAACCTACGTTTAAAAGCATATATAAGCGCAGACATTTTGTATCTCGCGCTATGGCCACAATTTACTTTTTTAGTGGTCTTGAAATTCACGTTTCAAGGTTTTTGTAATTATTCTTATCTTCTGTCTTCTGCCTTTCTTTTGTGAAGATCCTCTTATGTTTTGAACTTCTTAATCAAAATAGAGCTAACTCGCTGCCTGATCTGCTGAGGGAACAGCCACATAATTAAGTACAAGCATATATCAATCGGGCGGGGCTTGCCCCAGCGTATAGCTTCCCACAACAAAGGAAAGAAGGCTTTCCAATCACCTACTAAAGACGCAGAAGGACTGATCATTGTTGCAATGAAGCCTGAATAAGCCTTTGGTGTTACTAAATTGCGGGTGGAACGAATCCAATCCAAGGAATATTGCCACTCGTTTATGTTGCTTAAGCGCTTGGTTCCCATATCTGAATGCCAGATTGCCATAGGCTCCGGCACAAACTCTACTCCTACACCTTCCATAGCACTAACCCGAAGCAACCACTCCCAATCCTCATGTCTGTAAAATTTTTCTTCCAGAGGCATTTTTTGCACTAACTCTTTTTTCACGAAAATAGTTGAGGTTTGTATACAGCCCTCTTCTTTAAAAAAGGAGTTACGTGAAAAAAGATATTCACTTAGAGGTTCAGAGAGGCTAGGTACTGGAGTTTAGACTAGGCAACAAGAAAAGACTCAGCAACGCTGAGTTGAAAAGAAACAGACTTCAGAGATGAAAATCTACACTACTAAGCAGATTCTGATTGCTCTTTGCGGGGCTTGGTTGTAGTTTTTTTAACTATGGGGTAGCGAATTCTACGTTTACGTGGTTGATCCGTCTTCCAGCCTGGAGACTTTCCGCGAGATTTGGGTGGTTGGGCTGGAGTACCAATCACCGCAAAAACTCCACCCATAGCT